>NZ_JADDYK010000072.1:0-213 GCF_015163615.1 Vibrio sp. OPT18 | reverse complement strand
GGTCGAAAAACAGGGTTTTCTTTAATAATATGCGTCTCAGATGAGGTTGTTTCGACTAGGCCATACTAAGGGGGCGGCCGTCCCCCTTAACACTGCTCGTCTTAACTAAAGACGGTTGATGGCGCAGCCAATCGTAAAAGCACAGCTCTGCCTTGCACACTAACCTAATGGAGTTGATGTAAGATTAGTGCCCCATGCTTTACTTTGATTGCG
>NZ_JADDYK010000071.1:0-356 GCF_015163615.1 Vibrio sp. OPT18 | reverse complement strand
TGCATCCGGACGCGGGATGGAGCAGTTTGGTAGCTCGTCGGGCTCATAACCCGAAGGTCGTCGGTTCAAATCCGGCTCCCGCAACCACATTACAGTTAAGCGCTATCTGTTGCCCAAGGCGGTAAGAGCAGCGAATAACTAATGCGATACTAGCTCAGTTGGTAGAGCGCAACCTTGCCAAGGTTGAGGTCATCGGTTCGAACCCGATGTATCGCTCCAAATTCTCTCTTTTTAGAGAACAGAGTCATTAACTTAAATAATGCATCCGGACGCGGGATGGAGCAGTTTGGTAGCTCGTCGGGCTCATAACCCGAAGGTCGTCGGTTCAAATCCGGCTCCCGCAACCACATTACAGT
>NZ_JADDYK010000070.1:0-470 GCF_015163615.1 Vibrio sp. OPT18 | reverse complement strand
CTGATGTGACCCCATAAAAGTAGACACTTAATACAGAGCATTGAGTGTCATGAAAGTAAAATCACAAAGACAATATACAGACGAATTTAAACGAGAAGCTGTTCAGCGATCTCTCGATTCTTCTGATACCGTTAAGTCAGTAGCACTATCCTTAGGAATATCGCCGGTGCTACTTTCTAAATGGAGATGCCAAATGACATCGAAAAAGACTAACTCCCTCCCAATACCTAACCACGGCCCCGAAAAATCCGTTGCACAACTGGAGAAAGAGATCCGTCAATTGAAAAAGAAGCTTGAGATGGCAGAGGTGGAGAATGATTTCTTAAAGGAAGCGAAGGCTTTCTTCGACAGCCAAAAAGAATAAGATTCGAATATATCCTTAAGAAGGCCAGTGTGAAGCTTCCTGTCATACGACTATGCCAATGGTTGGGCGTTTCTAAAGCGGGTTATTACAAGTGGCTAACAAGGAA
>NZ_JADDYK010000069.1:0-205 GCF_015163615.1 Vibrio sp. OPT18 | reverse complement strand
TGTCATGCCAATGGCATTGCCCGGTAGCTAAGTTCGGAATCGATAACCGCTGAAAGCATCTAAGCGGGAAGCGAGCCTTGAGATGAGTTTTCCCTGGCGCTATAAGCGTCCTAAAGGGTTGTCGTAGACTACGACGTTGATAGGCAGGGTGTGTAAGTGCTGCGAGGCATTGAGCTAACCTGTACTAATTGCCCGTGAGGCTTAA
>NZ_JADDYK010000068.1:0-560 GCF_015163615.1 Vibrio sp. OPT18 | reverse complement strand
CTAGAGCCTTAAATATGGCAGGGGTGGAGAGATTCGAACTCCCAACACGCGGATTTGGAAAACGAAAGAAATTAATTTAAAAACAAACACTTACTTAAAACTAAAAATCCAAAGTGCATCCAAGGCGTTAAAAGGGCTTATTTCGACCACGTAAGCAAATAAAAAAACGACCTATATTCAGCAATAAAGGTCGTTCATTTGATGGTTATTTTATTCACTTGTTTTGCATTATTTATTGCTAAGTATGTAACCTGCAATTGAGCCGAATAGCACGCCCATAGTTGAGTTAAACAAGCCAAGGTAACTAAGCCATGTACTCGCTACTACAATCGATAGAGTTAATAAGGTTTTCGCAATAATCACACTGATTGTGTGGTCTTTTTTTCCTGCAATAAAGACTTTGATCATTTCACTAACCTGAGGTATTGAAAGTATGCTAACTACCAACATTACCACTTTTCTAACTTCGATGCTGTCATCTTCTTGGTTTGAATTTTCTTCTAGCTCGTCTTCTTTAATTTCAGTTGTCATTATTTTGATGCCTATTTAATGGGTTAAGT
>NZ_JADDYK010000067.1:0-462 GCF_015163615.1 Vibrio sp. OPT18 | reverse complement strand
CAAATCCACTATGAGACCGACTGAGACTTGTTGAGATAAAAAATACAGACCTGCGTCTTTGTTTGAGTGATACCAACAAAGGCAATAATCATGAACCCAAACCATTCAAACACTGGACATCCGAATCGCTTGATAAGACTTAAAGAAGTGATTCATATCAGCGGTCTTTCCAGAGCGTCTATCTACAGCTTTATGGAGGAAGATACTTTTCCTCAATCCGTGTCCCTAGGTGCAAGAGCCATTGGCTGGCGATATCAAGATATTCAAAATTGGATACTGGAAAAGATTCAAGAGCGAGATGAGAAGCTAATCAAGATGGCTGAGTTGAAAGCAAAGCAGGATAAGCGTTATGGAAGATAATGTGATTGAGAGTGAATGGTTCCGTGAGTACCAAATCGATACGGTGGATGGCGGTCTTTCGTTGCCACTGATAGAAAAACTCTATTTTGCTTATCGAAGCGT
>NZ_JADDYK010000007.1:0-291 GCF_015163615.1 Vibrio sp. OPT18 | reverse complement strand
TCTGGGCTTATCGCAAGTTATTACGCCTTTCATCGCCTCTGACTGCCAAGGCATCCACCGTGTACGCTTAGTCACTTAACCATACAACCCGAAAGGGTTTCTATTTGCTTTCACTTTAAAAAGTGAAGACAAATAAGCGTATGGCAACTAACCAAGGTTTTTGGTTGTCATCAAGAAGGGTTAATTCCTGATAACTGTTTGCCGGACTCAATTGTGAATCAATGTAAACATTGATTCGAATACAAGACACTTGAATGTGTTTGTTGTGTTTATCTAATGAAAGATAAACAT
>NZ_JADDYK010000066.1:0-2736 GCF_015163615.1 Vibrio sp. OPT18 | reverse complement strand
AGTCGGCAGACGAGAGACTGGAGTTATATCGATAAGGTGTACTTGAACCCTGAAAAGTGTGCAGCGTAATCATTAAGGTTACTAAATTGTAAAAAAAACACGACAACTTGCTTGAAAAACAGCGATAACATCCATCGAGATCGCTTAGTACCATTCATGTAGAATAACTTCTTTACTTGCTAGCTCTGGGTAACTTAAGCAAGGCAAAAATCCATCTGCTGGGCAAGAATAAGACGCATTAGTGACGCCAACCCACTTTCTCTTTAGCTCAATGTCTGGTTTAACTCCTGCGCAATCGCTCCAGTTTTTTATCACGCTTCGTCGTCCGTAAAAAAAGTCGCAAGGACATCGGTGTTCATCCGCTGCCCATCGGTGTCTTTTAGCTGTTGATTGAGCGCTCGTTGGAGCCGTTCTAGCTCTTTGGCATTTTTGAGCAGAGTATCGATAACCTGGCTAAAGCTGCAATTATTCCGTTTGGCTAACCTTTCAAGCTCTTTTCTAGCTGTCATTGAAATAGTGTAATTACCTTCAGAAAAAGCATGACTATTCCGATTCTCCTCTCTTTTCTTCCAGCTCTTCCAGGCTGATTTCATGTTGCGACATTGCTCTCTGGTTTCGGCGTGTTCTTCCCAACTATGAGCACTTTCCAGAAAGCGCTCAAGGCGTTGTGATGGTGTATCTCTTTTTCGGTCATACGGATAAATCCATCCATGCTGCTGAGCGTAATTAATCAGCCATTGAATCATTACGTCATCACTTTTATCGATCCATTCTAAGCGCTTTTTCATCTTAGGATTTAGGGGGGCATCAAACATCATCTTCCAACCAACATTCTCTCCAGTCATCAGAGTAATCCGCTTTCTCTGCTTGTCCAAATAAAAACCTCACCATCCATTCAATCTTCTCAGCAAACACAATTGCCATCATGTTATAATTCTTTACATACAGCCTATTTAAATAAATCAATAAGACCATTACCGATGAAACCTGAAGAGATATATTTGTTGTTGTGCCTAGTAAAGAACAAAGGCATCAATGCAGAATTTAGTCATCAATCTGTCGAACTATCAAAGCAATTTGGAGTCACCTTAAATACGGTAACGTCTCTTTTTTCTGCGTTAAAACACACGCAAAGTCTGATAGTGAAAGAGCGTTATTCCCTCAAAGGTCGAGGTCAGAATGACTATATGTTCACTGAAAAAATACTGAGTCATCACAACCACTCAACACTACTTCAAACGATTATCGCCAGTCAAAACCCAGCTATATCTCGCCTATTAAGCAATGACCTTTCAAATCTAATCGAACCAAAGTCATTACCAATACTCGAGCACGACAGCCCCCAAAAACGCCAGTCGTTTAGAGCATCTAATCGTTTGTTCTTAACTCTGTTACTACTACACAGTAATGAATTGGGTGTTATTGAGACGTTGAGCTCCATGCTCATTCGAAAGATGATGGGGAATATCAGTGCCGACCGCTTTAAGTCTCAATTGAATACACTAAAAAAAATGGGGCTGGTGGAGTGCCACATTTCAGGCATGACCGGAAAGGTGTTGTTTGGTCGCATGAAAGGAAGCTATTACTTGAACACGCAGCATCCCTTCCTAAAAGACAGTTTCAATGAAGTCAGCTCACTTCTGTTAGATTTCAACCAGGTCTTGTACGAACACAATGAAAGCACTGAGGTGACGTGTTTACTTCATGCTTACAGAGACACAAGAAACGGCTACGGACAGGAAACGAACCAAGGCAAACTTGATGCTTATCTATGGCCAGACGTTATGGGTGATAGCCTGAAAGACCTCTCAACGTCACCTGTGATTCATTTCTTCAACGATAAAGCACTCCATAACCCAATACACCAATGGGTTTGCCAAGTCGCGTCAGAGCTCATTCTGCACCCTTTTGATACTGTTCACGATGTAATAATCAATCAATGCAGTGACAAACTCGTTCAACTGCTTTCTCCCTCTCAATCTATCCCTCTGACTAAGCTGCCATCAGTCATAGTGCAAGTGCCATCACACCACCAGCAATCCAATGATTTGTCTTTTTTGCACGATGTACTGAGCGTTGACAATCGACAACAAGAGGCGACCTTAACCTACTGGCAACACGTTGCTTTGACCCGCCTAATTTTGACCCTTGGGCTTAACATGGCGTCTCGCTACAAAGAATTGCTCAAACTCAAGGGTGTGGATGCTCAGTACATTAAACAATGTATCGTTACCCCTAGTGCGACCTTTGAGAAACCTTGTTTTCACTACAAAGTCCTATTCACGCTCAAAGAGGGTAAGCCCAAGAATATCAAACTGCTGGTGAGTAAAGATGAAGAAGTCACTCTGCTCATTGCAGAGAGAGCCCAAGACGTTAATCCAAAGATATCACTTCAGGATATAAAAAAGATTTTCGTGCCTAAGTCTGAACCTCAACATAGTTAGATAAAAAAATACTCATCTCACCCCTATTGTATAGAGAGTGTCTGCATCAGCATGATGTTCTTACCTAGCAGGCATGACTGAAGAGATTCAGTTGTGTCTGCTGGATTAAGTGAGTAGAGAAGACTGGGTAGGATTTATAATGCTTAGAGGAGCATGACTATGCGACAACATTATAAATCTTTTTCTTTTCTTCTTTTTTCTAAAGAACTACTCAACCAAGAAGAGTCCTCAAGACTCTGATACTAACCAATGTCAGTAACAATCATTTCAATACCATTCTGTCTAGACAGTA
>NZ_JADDYK010000065.1:0-232 GCF_015163615.1 Vibrio sp. OPT18 | reverse complement strand
ACCATCGGCGCTATTGTGTTTCACTTCTGAGTTCGGCATGGAATCAGGTGGGTCCACAATGCTATGGTCGCCAAGCAAATTTTAAAATTCGGAAAGCTGTTAAATTCTCTTCAAACTCATTCAAGCGTTTGGTATTTCTTTGAGTCCACAAAACCCCTTGGGTGTTGTATGGTTAAGCCTCACGGGCAATTAGTACAGGTTAGCTCAATGCCTCGCAGCACTTACACACCCT
>NZ_JADDYK010000064.1:0-532 GCF_015163615.1 Vibrio sp. OPT18 | reverse complement strand
TATCTTCGTATAAGGAGGTGATCCAGCCCCAGGTTCCCCTAGGGCTACCTTGTTACGACTTCACCCCAGTCATGAACCACAAAGTGGTGAGCGTCCTCCCCGAAAGGTTAAACTACCCACTTCTTTTGCAGCCCACTCCCATGGTGTGACGGGCGGTGTGTACAAGGCCCGGGAACGTATTCACCGTGACATTCTGATTCACGATTACTAGCGATTCCGACTTCATGGAGTCGAGTTGCAGACTCCAATCCGGACTACGACGCACTTTTTGGGATTCGCTCACTATCGCTAGCTTGCTGCCCTCTGTATGCGCCATTGTAGCACGTGTGTAGCCCTACTCGTAAGGGCCATGATGACTTGACGTCGTCCCCACCTTCCTCCGGTTTATCACCGGCAGTCTCCCTGGAGTTCCCGACATTACTCGCTGGCAAACAAGGATAAGGGTTGCGCTCGTTGCGGGACTTAACCCAACATTTCACAACACGAGCTGACGACAGCCATGCAGCACCTGTCTCAGAGCTCCCGAAGGCAC
>NZ_JADDYK010000063.1:190163-200542 GCF_015163615.1 Vibrio sp. OPT18 | reverse complement strand
AGCAGACTGTAAATCTGCCGGCACTGCCTTCGATGGTTCGAATCCGTCTCCCTCCACCATATTCTTCTTACCTCTTTTAAGAGTTAAGAGAACAACCTAGTTGATGGGCTTATGGGAAAACATCAATTTAGGCTTACTTTGTGAAGAGTAAGACACACCCTGGAGGGGTTCCCGAGTGGCCAAAGGGAGCAGACTGTAAATCTGCCGGCACTGCCTTCGATGGTTCGAATCCGTCTCCCTCCACCATATTCTTCTTACCTCTTTTAAGAGTTAAGAGAACAACCTGATTGATGGGCTTATGGGAAAACATCAATTTAGGCTTACTTTGTGAAAAGTAAGACACACCCTGGAGGGGTTCCCGAGTGGCCAAAGGGAGCAGACTGTAAATCTGCCGGCACTGCCTTCGATGGTTCGAATCCGTCTCCCTCCACCATATTCTCCTTAATTGGAAAATCGAAAAGCCAACTCATTGAGTTGGCTTTTTTCGTTTCTGTGTATAATATTTCACTGTACCCGTTACCTTTCTCGTTCAACGATCTTGATAACCTATCACCCAAGTTGAGAAACTTCTCTCAACAACTGAATTAAAATCAAATATGCAGCTACAAACCCTAGGAAAAGGTCGCTTCGAAACTGAGTGGACCGAAGACAAGCAACTAATCGAACAAACCATTCGTGATTGTATTTGTACGAGCAGAATATTTGAGGAAAATGAGAAGTTATTAACTCAAGGAGAGCATGTAGATAACCTTTACCTTGTTGATTCTGGAAGAGTTTCCATGGGAATGACAGCTCGCAACGGTAAAACATTTTTGTTAGGTACTCTTGAGTGTGAGCAACAAGTCTTCGGGGAAATGGAATTCTTTACCGGATACCGATGCCAAATGGATATTATGCCAATCGAGCCCGTTAACGTATCTATCATTGATGCTCAAAAGCTAAAGAAGTACTTGTTAGAACAACCTAGGCTTTCTCTCTATTTCGCTAGCGCTATCGCTATTGACTATCAAGACACGGTCGAGATCCTAACAAGGCGTCTTCTATATCCGATTACTTATAATGTTGCCTACGATATTTATCATCAATATTTGAATGACTTACCCGTCGATGGCTTTCAAAAGAACTATCTTGAAGCGGAACGCTTCGCTACGACTGATAGAGTCTACCGCCGCGCGGTGAAAGAGCTTGAGAGCAAAGGTTTTATTGCTAAAGAAAAGAAAGGACTAAGGATTCTTGATCTAGAAGGGCTTAAAAAATTTGCGGAGCAATAAAGGCCTGCACAAATACAGACCTTTTCAGTGTCGCTTAAACCGATAACTATTTATGCAGTTTGAGTTTGATTGGATTGGCTTGCTTTGTACTTTGTAGATGCAATAAGCATCACCAACACAACAGCATATATTGCAGGGATGGCATACATAACTGTTTGTAAGCCAACAATACTTTCCATCATAGAGCTAATCGCAGGGCTAAACATTGCACCAGCACTGCCGCTAACCAATATATAAGAAACATTCTTACTTGATGCATTGCGAACAAATGACACACCATAAGCAATGAAAGCATTATAAAGTGCAGCACAAGCAAACCCGTAACCATAAGTCAGGTAAGAGAGCCATTCTAGTTGATTTGTAGTAACGATGACGCTCGTTATCACCATTGCAAGTGTAATGATCGTCAATAAGAAGTACTGAATCTTCATACGCGACACAATGACAGTCGAAACTAAAGCACCAACCAACGCTGCTGACCAATACTGAGTAATAATGTTACCCGCTTGTTCAAATGGAATATCGAACTTCTCTTTCACAAACATTGGAGCCCAAGTTAAGAAAGTATAAAGGGCAAGCATTCCTAAGAATAGTCCGATACCACCACTAATAATGCCGAAGTTCCATTCAGACTTTGATTCAGTTTGTGTTGCGCTTTCATCACCACATTGATTGAAGTTAGTCAGCAAAGCGATAAACATTGTTGCCAATGCAACCACGCCAACACTCAAGTAACTGATGCTCCAATTCATTGCATTAGTAAGTGCGTAAGTGGTGATCATTGGGAACACAACACCTGCAATGTTAAATGTCGCGTCTTGTACCACTAACATTGTGCTCTGAATTTTGTCTTTCCATAATGAAACGACAATAGTACCAGCGATACACAGACCAACACCGCCACAAAAACCAATAATAGCCATACATAACATCACGATCGATAACGAAGGTGCAATGTAAAGGCCTAATGAGGACAGTGCGATAATGCCATAGCACAACACCGTCATGCGTTTAATACCGACTTTTTCAATTAAGAAGAAAGCCGCAATAGTGCCGGCTAGTGCTCCACCATTTAATAAAGAAAATATTGATGCTACTTCATTTACATTCGCGTTAAATGCATTGGCTATTGGCTCGACCAACATACCAAATTGTGTCGCAAAGCCCGCCATAACGAAATTAGCGAGGAAACTGATAGCAGTGAGTGTCATTTTATTTTTCATTGTTCACTCCAAGGGCTCGTAGGTTAGATGTTTTAATTTGGGAGAGCTTAACTTTAAGCCCTCCACACAGGCTTAAGCTTTGATTGCCGTTTCTAGAGCAATTTCAATCATGTTGTTGAATGAAAGCTGACGCTCTTCTGCGGTGGTCTCCTCACCCGTGATACAATGATCAGACACCGTCAGGATCGCTAATGACTCAATACCAAATTGTTGTGCTAGCCCGTATAAGCCTGCAACTTCCATATCGATACCAAGCACCCCAAAACGCTCTAAGGCAGGGATAAGATCTTCATCAGGATCGTAATAAAGGTCGCCAGTAAACACGTTGCCAACTTTAACATCTATATTCTTCTCTTTTGCTGAAAGGTAAGCATTATGTAAAAGCTCAAACGTTGCCGATGTCGCCATGTGATAGCCACTGCTGCGCTTGGCATTAGTTGGAGAGTCTGTACCGGCAGCTTGTGCCAAAATCACATCACGCATCATGACATTTTTCTGCGTTGCACCAACACTGCCGATACGAATAATGCGCTTAACACCGAAGTCATTAATCAGTTCGTGACCATAGAGAACCATTGATGGTACACCCATGCCATGCCCCATAACTGAGATGCGCTGCCCTTTGTAATAGCCAGTGTATCCAAGCATGTTTCGAATATCAGTCACGAGTTTTGCGTCTTCTAAGTAGGTTTCAGCAATGTATTTCGCTCGTAGTGGGTCACCCGGCATAATTACTGTAGATGCGAAATCCTCAGCAGTGCCAGCAATATGTGCAGTCATAATGTTTCCTTATTTGTTTTGTTGGCGCAATCATAAGGAGTAATGGCACAAAGCATTGAGGACAAATGTCCGCTTTCAAAGTACTGCCTCTCAAATTTGAATCTCTCTATCAAAACAGAGAAGTAGCCGTTCTAAGAACCTAGTTATGACTGGCTTGCTACCCTCAGCACACAAAAAAGCCCCTGCTGATTTCTCAGCAGGGGCTTTCTATTATTTGGTGTTATTCCGAATAACTACATCCTATTGATGTTGAGTTAAATCCTGGAATTAACCTTGAATACCAACAATTAACCAAGGTGCATTGTTAGTTGTTAGGTCACGTTCTAGGTGCCAGATATCAGTGATATCTTCTTCAACGCCATCCGCTGTGTCACGGTAACGACCGCTAAACTGAAGGCTTAGCTGTGCTTTGCTACCATCGTGGTCTGCGCGAACGATTTCAGCATCAACGTACATTACGTCTGTGTGCTGATCACCGTCTAGCTTATTACGCTCAGCTTTTAGGTCTTCAAATAGGCTTGGAGATACGTATTCTTCAATTGTGTTTAGTTCGTTGTGATTCCATGCACCTTGCAGTGTACGGTAGTGCTCACGAGAACCATTGATGAATGCCGCTTGATCAAAGCCCGGTGGGTAGTTATGTGGAACATCGCTTTGTGCACCAAAACCGAAACCACCAGCAGTGCCTTGTGATTGAGGTTGTGCTTGCTCGAAGTTATGAACATTTGGTTGTTGCTTAGGTTGTTCAAACTTGTTCTGACCCATGCCGCCGAATGCTGGCTGTTGGCCACGTGCATTCTGCTGATTCATTGAGCCCTGCTTCGCGCCCAACATTCCGCGTAGGAATTTAAACGCTAGGAAAGCAATCAGACCCATAATCAGAATATCCATGAACTGGATACCTTCAAATGCGCCACCAAAGAAGGCAGCTAAAAGACCACCAGCAAGTAAACCACCTAGCAGACCACCCATAAGGCCTTTCTTGCTAGAGTTAGCTGCTGTGTTCTTACCCGTTTGATCTTGACGGATCGAATTCGTGTTTTGTTGTTTTGGTGCTGGAGCCGTTTTAAAGCTTTTGCCAAATGACTTACCACCACCAAACTTTTTCGCTTCCGCGATTGGCGTCACCGCGACTGTTACCAACAGGATCGCGACTAGTGAGAAAAATCGTTTCATTATTATCCTTTATAGGTTTTTTATCTTTCGACACCTTAATCATACTCGTTAACAAAGAACAATGAAATATTCACCGTGTTTACACATGTATCATAATATTGCGGCTATTAATTGATTACTAAACTAGCGAAGGGATTGACGGCACTCAGGGGCAGCATTAAAATATTGAACGATGTTCATTTAATAGAAAGTACCCATGGCAAGACGAAACGATCATACTCGCGAACAATTAGTGCAATTAACCTTAAAAACGGTAACCGACTTCTTAGAAGAGCACTCTTATCACGAGCTAAGTCTACGTAAAATCGCCAATATGATTGGTTACGTTCCAAGTACCTTAGTGAATGTATTTGGTAACTACAACCTACTGCTTTTGCATGTGGTCGCTCAAACATTAGATGAACTGGCGTCAGAATCTGCTGCAGCTGTTGAACAATCGAGCAACCCTCAACAAGCTCTATTCAACCTTGCCTACTGCTATCACGATTTTGCACAGAGACACCCTCACCGTTGGCAGCTTATCTTTGAGCACAACATGAACGGTGAAAACCTTCCTGAATGGCAATCGAATCGCATCGATAGAATGACAGGCATGCTAGAACAGTTGCTGGTAGCGATCGCTCCTGAACATACGAAAAGCGAAGTCGTTAAAGCCAGCCGTGTATTATGGTCTGGAGTACACGGAATTACTCTACTTAGCGTTGATGATAAATTTTTCGCCTCTGAGCCTATTGATGGTAAAGAGCTGATCAATAACCTAGTCTCAAACTACTTAACCAACTGGTAATCATCCAAGGAAAGACAATGAACAACAGCAGCCAATCTTCGCTGTTAACGCAAAAAAGGTTCCTACCCTACTTTATTACCCAATTTCTAGGAGCCTTTAACGACAACATATTCAAAAATGTCCTGTTACTGTTTGTTGCTTTCGCAAGCGTAGACACGCTGCCTATTTCCAGCAATCTATTCATTAATTTGGCCGCTGGCCTTTTTATTCTGCCCTTCTTCCTATTCTCAGCTTTAGCCGGTGTACTGGCTGACAAATACGAAAAATCGTGGTTTATCCGTAAAGTTAAGCTCCTCGAAGTAGTGATCATGTCACTGGGTGCGGTCGGTTTTATCTACGAAAGCTACGGCATATTACTGCTGCTTCTGTTCCTTATGGGAACGCAGAGTGCTTTCTTTGGCCCGGTGAAATACGCCCTGCTTCCACAACAGTTAGAAACAAAAGAACTGGTATCTGGTAATGCTCTTGTTGAGACAGGTACATTCTTAGCGATCCTGATTGGTACTCTAGGCGCAGGCATCATTGCATCTGAAGAAGGCGCGAAGCTCATCGCTGCGGTGTGTATTGTTTCGTTCGCCGTGCTTGGCTATGTATCGAGCTGCTTTATCCCACATGCGCCAAGTAATGCACCAGACCTTAAAGTAAAGTGGCAACCTGTAAAACTGACCCGCGCCACACTGGCGATTGCCAAAAAAGATCGCTCGACCTTTCAAGCTCTGATGTCTATCAGTTGGTTCTGGTTCCTTGGTGCGGCTTACCTAACTCAGTTTCCCAACTTCACTAAACTGCATCTAAACGGCACTGAAAGCTCGGTCGCCTTTTTACTGGCACTGTTCTCGGTAGGCATAGCAATCGGCTCTTTGGCTTGCGATAAGTTATCGAATCACCGCATTGAAATCGGCATCGTGCCAATGGGCAGCTTAGGTATCTCGATCTTCGGTCTTTTGATGGCGATATCCATCCCGGAGTCTTTGCCTGACTTTAGCTCTTTCCATCAATTCGTCACCTACTCAGAGCTGTGGCCACTGTTTGCTTACCTTCTTCTATTGGGTATCTCTGGCGGTATCTTTATCGTTCCTCTGTATTCACTGATGCAGTTACGCGCCAAGCCAGATGAACGTGCCCAAGTGATTGCCGGGCTCAATATTTATAACTCACTGTTCATGGTGGGAAGTGCGGTTTTAGGTATTGTTTGCCTTAGTATTCTAGAGCTTTCGATTCCACAGCTGTTTATCTTGCTCGCAGTGGGCAACACTTTGGTGATGTTGTACCTGTTTTATCAGGTGCCTATCTACGCTTTTCGCTTCTTTACGTGGGTGGTCACTCACACCATGTACCGAGTTAAACATAAGAACTTACATCACCTGCCAGAAAAGGGCGGTGCGTTGATTGTCTGCAACCATGTGAGTTATATGGATGCACTGCTGCTGAGTGCGGTTTGCCCTCGCTTGATCCGTTTTGTGATGGAAGAGGATTACACCAAGTTACCGCCCATTCGACGTTTCTTGAAAAGAGCAGGGGTGATTCCAATCTCCGCGACCAACCGCAACTCGATTCGAAACGCTTTCAAAGAAGTAGAGCGTGCCCTGCATGAAGGCCACATCGTGTGTATTTTCCCAGAAGGAAAGCTCACCTCTGATGGCGAAGTGGCTGAGTTCATGCGTGGTATGGAGCTGATCATCAAACGTTCCCCTGTCCCTGTGATTCCTATGGCTCTTAAAGGATTATGGGGTAGCTACTTTAGTCGTTACAAAGGCCGTGCCTGCAAAGGGTTACCGACTCGCTTCTGGACTAAGCTAGAGATAGAAGCGGGCGAACCGATTTCACCTAAAGAGGCCTCTTGTGAAACGCTTCGACAGTCAGTCTCTGACCTTCGTGGATCACTAAGCTAGTTAACCAACCATTTATTCATATCAGCTGAACAAGCGTTAAGTTTTCCTTAACGTTTGTTCAATTCATTTAGACTTACTTATCATTTTATTGAACGTATAGTGGTCTCATCACAATAACGCCACAACAAAACAAGACTCTAAATACAATGAACCTAAAAAAGTCCGTTCCATTTTATCTTGCTGCACTGTTTTGCTTAACGCCTTGGGTTAGCTCACCGACAGCCCTGGTTATCGGTTTCCTGCTTGCTAGTTTAGGTTTAGTCCCTGAACACTTGGAAGTCGGCAAACTCACCAAAAAGCTACTGGCCTACTCTATTGTTGGATTAGGTTTTGGTATTCAGTTTGAAAAAGCATTAGCAGTAACAGGCGATGGTATTGGGCTCATTGTAACAACGATTATCGGTACATTAGTCATTGGTTGGTTCTTGGCGAAACGAATGGGGTTAGACCGCACTACAGGCTACCTTATCTCTTCTGGTACTGCGATTTGTGGTGGTAGCGCGATAGCAGCAGTGGCACCTGCGATCAAAGCAGACGATGAACAGATTGGCTTGGCGTTAGCCACTGTATTCGTATTGAACTCGGTTGCTCTATTCTTATTCCCGATGATTGGTCACGCGCTTGAGCTCAGCCAACAAACATTTGGTACTTGGGCAGCCATCGCGATTCACGATACGTCTTCTGTCGTAGGTGCAGCTTCAGCGTATGGCGAAGAAGCACTGACGACAGCGACAACATTGAAGCTCGCTCGTGCACTTTGGATCATCCCAATCGCTTTAATCAGTGCGATGATCTTCAAGAACGATCAAAAGAAAATTACGGTTCCCTACTTCATTTTCTTCTATTGCGCCGCTATCGCGGTGAGTGACTTACTGCCACAATTTGAGATGGTCTATCAAGGAATCTTTGATGTGTCTAAGCGAGCACTGGTGGTGTGTTTGTTCTTAATTGGCTGTGGTATTTCAGTTGAGAAGTTAAAAGCAGCAGGGCCGAAACCACTGATGTTTGGTATTACAATGTGGGTCATGATCTCAACGGGTTCATTGGCGTGGTTAACTCTCGCCTAGCCTGCATAGAAACACTTTAGATGGTTGTTCGGTTACCTAGACACTCAGGTTAGCGAACAACAAAACAAAAAGGCAAAGCTCCAATGGGCTTTGCCTTTATCGTTTGTGGTAAGGGTATTCTTTGTTGCAACAATCACGAATCAAACAGGGGCTTATCACTCTTCTTGCTCTCTCTTTTCATTAAAACAAGTACCACAACCAACACAAATGCGGTGAGCTCAGCCAACGAACGAGTCAACCCCGATGAGATGATCGCTTGGCCTATCTGCAGTAAAACCGCAATGATGAGGGCAATTTTCATAATAAGACCTTATTCTATAATCCGTTATTTATATGGCTTATTATGATGGATGGTTATAAAGATAATAAATTCTGTTTTGAACTATCTAATTGCTAAATTAACTAACCTAGCGTAACTGCCCCTCTAACCACTTAATAAAGGTTCTTACCTTAGGCCGTTTTTCCGTGCCTAGCGGGCAGATTAAGTCATACCCTTGGTCTGTATCCATGCTCGGATAAGGTGTTATGAGCTCACCAGTCTGAACATACTGCTTAACAAAATGATAGCGCCCCATCGCCACACCAATATTGCTGAGGGCACTTCTTACGCCCATATCTCGGTGGCTCACGCAGTAAAATTGCTCAAACAAGTTCACATCCAAGCCGTGGTGTTTAATCCAACGCTGCCATACATCTGACCCTAGTGCATGAATGAAATTAATCCGGTGCAGCGATTCTAAGCCATCATCAAAGATGTCGTGCTCAGCCGCGTAACTCGGTGTACACACCGGAATATACTTTTCACCGAACAGGCGCTGTCGATGCATGTCTTTGAGATCTTCAGCACCATAGTAAATGGCGACATCGAGATGATTTTGATGAAAATCCTGCTCTTCTTGCGAGAAAATGTTGAGATTAAACTTAGGATATCGCTTTTTAAAATCAGCCAGTCTTGGTAGTAACCAACTGTTGGCAAATGCAGGACTGGTACCGATATTGATCTGTCCATACAAGTCTGTGTTGGTAATGTCTTCGATCTCACCAAAAATAGAGCTTAACGACTTGGATAACGTTCGTTGAAAGCGCTGGCCTTCTTCCGTTAGTTCCAGTTTACGAGTCCCTCGCACAAACAAGTTAAATCCGAGTTCACCTTCTAACACTTTGATTCGATGGCTAACGGCTCCCTGAGTCAGATGCAACTTTTTCGCCGCTAGCGTAAAGCTCATTTTCTCGGCAGCAACATTAAAAGTATGAAGATTTCTAAGTAAAGATTGATGGTTAGCCATACGAACTCATGCATTAAAAATTTTAATTCATACTACTACCCGTTTCGTTTGTTTGCATTAAGAAATAAGTTTTTAATAGCCGCAGTTACTTAAAATCCTGCCTCGATCAATCTTTGACTCCATGCGTTGACGAGCAGAAACATTAAAAAAATTAATTACAAACTTAGGGGCACATATGAATATACTCGGGTATATGCAAAAAGTAGGTAAGGCATTGATGGTTCCCGTAGCCACACTGCCAGCTGCAGCAATCCTTATGGGGATCGGCTATTGGTTGGATCCTGTTGGTTGGGGTTCAGAAAGTATCTTAGCCGCATTCTTGATCAAATCTGGTGGCGCGATCATCGACAACATGGCGGTTCTGTTCGCGGTGGGCGTCGCATTTGGTTTGAGCCGTGATAAGAATGGTTCTGCGGCACTGTCTGGTTTTGTGATGTTCCTCGTCGTCACCACGCTACTTGCTCCGGGCTCTGTTGCTCAGTTAATGGATGTTGAACTCAGTGAAGTGCCAGCGGCATTTGGCAAAATCAGCAACCAATTCGTAGGTATCATTGTGGGTATCATCTCTGCTGAGATCTACAACCGCTACTCAACCGTTGAACTTCCTCAAGCTCTAGCGTTCTTCAGCGGTAAGCGTTTGGTTCCTATCCTGACCTCAATCGCAGGTATGGCTCTCTCTTTTGCTCTACTTTACATCTGGCCAGCTGTTTACGACGCTCTGATCGTTCTGGGTATTAAACTTGAAAGCATGGGCGCAGTGGGTGCTGGTCTGTTTGGTTTCTTCAACCGTTTGTTCCTATCAGTTGGTATGCACCACGCTCTTTACCCTGTGTTCTGGTTCGACGTTGTTGGTATTAACGACATTCCAAACTTCCTAGGCGGCGCACAATCTATCGC
>NZ_JADDYK010000063.1:154386-190108 GCF_015163615.1 Vibrio sp. OPT18 | reverse complement strand
TAACGGCACGGGTATTCCGGGTAAAACAGGCATGTACCAAGCGGGCTTCTTCCCTATCATGATGTTTGGCCTACCAGCAGCAGCATTGGCGATGTACCACTGTTCTGATGCGAAAAACAAAAACCAAGTATTCGCAATCATGCTTGCGGCAGCTATGGCTTCATTCTTCACGGGTATCACAGAGCCACTAGAATTCAGCTTCATGTTCCTAGCACCTGTGTTGTTCCTACTGCACGCAGTATTAACAGGCCTATCGCTTTACATTGCAGCAAGCATGGAATGGATGGCAGGCTTCGGTTTCTCTGCTGGTTTCGTTGACCTAGTACTATCAAGCCAAAACCCACTAGCGGTTAACTGGTACATGCTACTGGTTCAAGGTGTGGTGTTCTTCGCGCTTTACTACGGTATTTTCCGCTTCGCTATCATCAAGTTCAACCTACGCACTCCAGGTCGTGGTGAAGAGATGGAAGCAGAGAAAGAAACTGAAACGCCAGAAGCATTGGCTAACCTAACCAATAGCTACATTGAAGCGGTTGGCGGTGCAGACAACATTCTAGAAGTCGATAACTGTATTACTCGTCTACGCTTAACTGTGAAAGACTCAGGTGCAGCAGACAGCGATAAACTGAAGAAACTCGGTGCGGCAGGTGTGGTACCGGTTGGTAAAGGTGGCCTACAAGTTATCATTGGCCTAGGTAAGGTAGATAAAGTCGCTGAGCAAATGAAGAAGGCACTCGCTTAACGCCAAATCTTGAATGACACGATAAGATACTAAGAATTTGTGACGGCTTCACCACCGTCACAACCCCCTGAAGCGCAATTACGACTAGTCACCGTGTATTGCGCTTCATTTTATTACTCTTCGCTCTATTTAGAACGAGTCTGCTGTAACCACTGCGCCAATCCAGCGCGCGAAACCTTAATACCCTGTTGTTCCTGCTGAGGCATTCGATAATACTCAACAGGAAATTTGAACCGTTCAAGACGCCCCGTCAATTGCTCGATAAACCACTCTTTGGTTGGCAGCTCAGCACAATCGACAATCGCTGCAGGTCGGAATCCGAACTCATCATCTTCAATGGGAACAATAAAGGCCTGATTAACCTCAGACAATTGATTGAGTACTCGCTCAATTTCTTCGCAATGAATGTTCTCACCACCAGAAATAAACTGATTGTCGGCGCGACCAATAATCGACACTTGTTCGCCAACCCACTCACCAAGATCTTTGCTATCAAACCAGCCGTTGTTATCAACTAATGGCGTTAATTTACCTTGATAGTAATACCCGGACGCGAGCGTCTCGCCACCAATAAAGATACGTTTTTCTTCAATTTTTAGCTGGCGATGGTTAAGGACAAAACCGGCGGTGCTGCTGGCATCAACGGGCTTCGCGGTCACGGTTGAAGCCGCTTCGGTCATGCCGTATCCAAGCCATGTTTCGATACCCATTTGTTGAGCTTCGAGCCCAAGTGCTTCTGGTATATGACTACCACCCAAAAGTACATGCGTTAAAGTAAGTGCTTGCTTACTCTTTAACAATCGATGTAGCTGAGTAGCGACTAATGAAGCGTGACTGCATTCTTCTATATCGGTTTCAAGCTTACCTGTGCCTATTTTGATGCAGCCACCAGCCGCCAACCAACGATGAACTATCGCCAGCCCCGACACATGGTACATAGGTAAACTCAGTAACCAAGTGTCACCTTGTTGATAACGAAACACCTCAAGCAGCCCTGACGCAGAACACAAGTGCTGCTCAAGTGTATGAACGACCGCTTTTGGGTTTCCGGTAGAGCCTGAAGTGAATACGATGCTCGCTAGGTTTTGCGGATTGAAGTTGGTCTCTTGAGATGTCGTTATCCGACTGTCATCAACATCGAGCTTCACTTCATTTAAACAAGGCAAGGTCACCAACTGAGTATTCAAATCAGCAGTCTCTGAATGCTCTATCCCACTACTGTCTAAAAGCCAAAGGTAGCTTTGTTGATCTGCTTGATATAAGGAATCGAGCTTTTGCTTCAGGCGTAAACTAGGCTGAGGCATCGTAAACGCACAAACCACACCCAAATTGAGTGCGGCAAGGTAAGCCGGGAGCACTTCAGCTTGATTCTTACCAACAATCGTCAGTACATCACCTTCAGATAGGCCTTGATGAGATAGCTGTTGTTGGTACTCACTAACCAACACAAACACTTGCTGCCAAGTATAAGTGCGGTGAGTGGTCACTAACGCTGGTTGAAGTGGGTTTTGCTGCGCCCACTGTACCCAGAGCGGGTGATGATTAGATTGTGGGCGCATCATATGATAACCAAAAATAGATTAATAACTTACTGAGCTAACTAAATTGCCATTCAAATAGCTCGGTCTAAGAAGACCAAATCAATTGTTGCTGTTCGAGCGTAGAGACAGGCAACTGACTCCCCGGCCAGGAAACCTCTAGCTGCTGCTTGAACAAGCCAATCGTGTCCAGCCCCGGCACTTCGTTTGGCAAATATTGCTGGGCCAAACGAGCAATCTGAGTCAGACCTAGACTCGACTCAATGCTTGAGCTCAATACCGGTTTCATTCCAAGCTTCTGTGCACGCTCAATGATTGCCACACAACGCTCTACAGAACCAATAAGAGTTGGCTTGATCACGACAGCTTTAACGCCAGTAAGGTCGCTAAGATCAAACTCTGGGCTTCGCACCGCCTCTTGCAGTGTCTCATCCCAAGCAATCGCCACACCGTGGTCAATGGCAAAGGCCAAACTGTCTTCTGGCTTTTGGCAAGGCTCTTCAATAAAGCTAATTCGCTGACGCAGTGACGGCGAAATGTATTTAATGAATTGCTTCGCTTTCTCTGGCTTCCACGCGCGGTTGGCATCAAGTCTTAGGGTCAAATCAGGGATCGACTCAAGGAATAAGCTAACCAGCATGCCATCACGAATCGCTTCGTAGAGACCGACTTTCACTTTTGCGACCTTCTCGCCTTTCATCTCATTCAATACAGGGATCAGTTCATCTGGATCGCCTGTACACAAAGGCGCCGCTTGGTAGTGACCTTGAGCGTGAAGATCGCCTCGCAATTCCATCATCGCCATTGAAAAGCCAAACGCGACAGAAGGATACAGCTCGTCGAAAGGCGTTTGAGGCTTATTGTGGCTCCAAAGCTCTAATTCGTGTTGAAGCTGAATACCAGTTTGTTCGGCATCTTCTTGGCTAAAACCGGGTAAAGGCGCAACTTCGCCAAAACCAGTTTTACCATCACACTCAAGTTGGATGATATAGCCAACGCGTTCGTTCAACTTATTGTCACGAAGAACCACGCCACTATCCATAGGCAATTGATAACGGTAGAGTTTAGCGTAGCGCTGAGAATTCACTGAGTTCATAAAGTTTCCTAAAAAACGGGGAACATCAAAACAAAACGAGCCGCTATTAGCGACTCATGTTGAAGAGGAGAAAGACTATGGATTACGCGGGAACTTGTCGAAGTCTGGTCGACGTTTCTCGTTAAATGCGTTGCGGCCTTCTTGGCCTTCCTCTGTCATGTAGAACATCATGGTTGCGTTACCCGCCAACTCTTGTAGTCCGGCTTGACCATCACAGTCCGCGTTCAGAGCCGCTTTCAAGCAACGCAGTGCCATTGGGCTGTGTTGAAGCACTTCACGACACCAACGAACGGTCTCTTTTTCTAGGTCAGCAACAGGAACAACGGTATTTACAAGGCCCATGTCCAGTGCTTCTTGTGCATCGTAGAAGCGGCACAAGAACCAGATTTCACGCGCTTTCTTTTGACCAACAATACGAGCCATGTAAGAAGCACCCCAACCGCCATCGAACGAACCCACTTTAGGACCCGTCTGACCGAACTGCGCGTTTTCAGCGGCAATAGTAAGGTCTGCCATCATGTGAAGTACATGACCGCCGCCTACTGCCCAACCCGATACCGCTGCGATAACTGGTTTTGGACAAGTACGAATTTGACGTTGGAAATCAAGTACGTTCAGGTGGTGTGTACCTGAATCGTCTTGGTAGCCGCCGTAATCACCACGAATACTTTGGTCACCACCAGAACAGAACGCCTTCTCACCAAGACCCGTCAAAATGATCACGCCTACTTTCTCGTCGTAACGAGCGTCAGCCAATGCGTTGATCATCTCTTTTACGGTTTGTGGGCGGAACGCATTGTGGACTTGAGGACGCGCAATCGTGATTTTGGCAATACCATCGTCAGATTTGTGGTACTGAATATCTTCGTATTGACTGCTTTCATCGCTCCAGTTAACTGCTGCGTAAAGTTCTTCTTCTGTGATGCCTACTGTTTTAGCCATGGTGATTCCCATTGTTCTATTAGAGACCACGACTAACGAGTAGTCGTGACGGTGTTGCTCTGCTTTTGATAGTGCTTGATACGAGAGAATCGCTCAGTCAGATTAACGACGACTGGCGATACATTGGATTATCAGGTTGGAAAACAGCTCAGGTTGCTCAAAATGAACATTATGACCCGCGTAATCCACCTGACTATATTCAAAGCCACTATTCTCAGCTAGCTCCATGAATTTACGATCTTTTTCTCCACATACATAATGCAATAAATGCTCATGAGATTTCAATGTGGCACGTAAATCCGGTTGCTTAGCTAACGAAGTAGATAACAACATATTTGCTACGGATACTCCAAGGTTACCACTACGCTTTATGACCAAAGTTTGTCTTTGCTCATGATTTAGTGAAGAAAAGACGCTTTGTTGATACCAATCGTCTAAAACATCTTCAATCGACTGCTGTGCAAAGCGAACAGCCCATTGCGTATCGTGTACTAACCTTTGTGCTCTTTCTTCATCACATTCCAAGCCAAAGTTGCCACCTTCAATGATGACTTTCTCTAGGTTGAGCGTCTCAAAGCAAGGGCTTGTCACCCCATACATAGCGAGCCTTCCACCCATAGAATACCCAATCACTACAATAGGGTGATCGGCAGGAAGATCGTTGAGAGCCAATTGAGATGTGATGCACTGGACAATTTTCTTGCAGCAATGATCAAACCCTACCGGATCGATAAAGCGACTTTGTCCGTGTCCGGGTAAATCTATGCAAAGGAGAGGAAAACCCTCGAGGAATGGATGACATGCACTCCAATCATCCCCGCTTCCGAGTAAACCATGTAAAAAAACAAGCAAAGGTTTGTCAGAAGAATCTTGTACAGCTGGGTAATAATCGGAGTAAAGCATGTAAAGTCCTTAGGCTAATGCCTCGGTGAGCATTGAACTGAATTGTTTCAGCAAAGTAGACGCTTGTTCGGGAGGCGTCTTAACTTCCACGAGCAAGGTACCCTGACCCTGTTCGAAATGTTGTTCGATAATGGTTTGATAGCAATTCAAGGTTTCTGGCGCAGCGTACCCCAACTGGAATTGCGCAGCTGCGTGTTCAAAACTGAAACCATGAGGCATTTGATAAAGTGACTGTTTCTGCTGTTCTGGTACCGGCAATAAATCAAAGATCGCACCACCATCATTATTGGTCACAACAATAACCATCGGCGTGAAATTATGAGTCAGCAGAGCCAGTGAGTTGAGGTCGTAAAGCAAAGAAGTATCACCAATCAACATCAATAAGGGATTTTGGTTAGCTTTCACTACACCCGCAGCCGTTGCCACCAAGCCATCAATGCCCGATGCACCACGATTGCTGTAAACCCGATTCGCAGATATTGACGACAGCATATCCACCAGCCTTACCATCAAGCTGTTTCCCACAAACAACTCTCTGTCTTTAAGTCTAGACGACAAGTCAACCGCAACACTCAACTCTGTCAGTTGGTCATTATTGGATATTTGCGCGAATGCAAGTTGCTGAACGGTATTGGCCACCTCGATTAAAGGCGTCGCCCAACCCGAATGTTTGCCTAACAATGTTGGCAGGTGTTGATCTGTTATCCATGACTCAATATTGGCAACAATATGAGTTTGAGGCAGATGGTCTTGATTTATACGGTGCGCATCAGGTGAAACCACGACATATTGCGTGCAATCAAACCAAGCCGCTTGTGACTTAACCCATTGGTTTAATCGCTTAGAAACAATGCGCTCACCAAACTGAAGAATGAAATCACACTGGTTGAGTTGCTCTTTGACTGAGTCACTCTGTAACCACAGATCATAATGCTTCCAATCACTGCTCACGCCCGATTGAGGATCACAGAAAATTGGCCAGCCCAAAGCCGAAGCAAACTGCTGCGCTTTTGTTGCCGCTCCTTTATCAATCGAACCAATAATCACCGCACCTTTACGCGCTAGGTAATCGCCCGGCGCTATCGGCTGTACAGTCAAATGGTTGGGTAAACAGGTATTAGAATACGGGGTTGTTGACCAGCTCCACCCAGCGATACTGTTGGTGTAGTCAGCATACATGTCAGCACTGTTCTTAGAATAGAGCGGCTCTGGGAACGGACAATTGATGTGAATCGCACCGCCCACATTGCGTTGTTTCGCAAGCGCGCTATCAACCGATGTCAGAAGCCAATTCAAAGAAATCTGTGTAGTTGGGCTTGGTAGATTTAAGGCACTTTCAATATGGGAAGAAAAGATACCCTGTTGTTGAATCGCTTGATTAGCGCCGCAATCCACTAAATCGACTGGTCGATCAGAAGTCAGCAAGATCAGCTTCTCTCGTGTCAGCCCAGATTCAGCCGTCGCAGGAAGCAAATTCGCCACAGCAGTTCCTGATGTCACAATCACCGCAACTGGCTTATCACTTGCTTTTGCTAAACCTAAAGCTAAGAATCCAAGACCACGCTCATCAAAGTGCGTGTGTAAGGTTAACTTGGAGTTGGCTTCAGCTTCGAGAGTTAACGGCGTTGAGCGAGAGCCCGGCGCAACACAAACATGTTCAACGCCATTGCGCGCAAGCTCTTCAAGTAACGTGTGACACCAAACTCTGTTTAATACGGCTTGGTCGTGATTCATGACGCGACACCCAATGGAGGGTGATCTGAAATTAAGCTAAGCAGAGTAGACATCTTCTTGTTCAGCTCTTGCCACTCATGTTCGGCAACCGATCCCGGCACGATCCCCGCGCCAGCAAACAGTTGTACTTGATCGTTTACAATCAAGGCGCTTCGAATCGCCACGCAGAATTCCGCTCGCTGATGACTGATATAGCCTACAGACCCTGCATACCAGCCTCGAGCAAACGGCTCGTGTTCTAGAATGAAATCCATCGCCTCTTTACGAGGTAAACCCGCCACCGCAGCAGTTGGCTGTAAGGCAGCAAGCAACTGCACACCATTAACGCCATTGTTGAGCTGAGCATGGATATTGCGCTTCAAATGCTGCACCTTGCGCAAGCGCACTAGACGCGCATCCTTTTCAACATGGACAGTTTGAGAATGAGGAGTGAGACGCTCAATAATGTCGTCGACCACATACTGGTTCTCGTTGAGGTTTTTGCTGTCTTGAGAAAGCCAGTTAGCCAGTTCCATATCCTCAGTAGCGTTCTCTCCGCGACCAATGGTTCCAGCAAGCGCTTCGGTATCGAGCTCAGTACCATGTCGGCTATATAAGCGCTCTGGTGTCGAGCCAATGAAACTGTGTTTAGAATCTAGCACCAACATAAAGTGGAAACTGTGGTGATTTTGCAGATAGCTGGCTTTAAGTAATTGAGCTGCGCAGATAGGCGCATCGAGCTGCAATGTAGTTTTACGCGCTAAAACGACTTTTTTGTACTCTTCGTCGCTAATGCCTTGCAGCACTTTATCGACAAGGTTGCCCCACTGCTCTCTTTCTGGAACGTGATTAATTTGTTCAATATGGGCAGACAAAGGCGCCAATATCGCGGCTTCTACAGAAAGCTTATTCAAAGCATTAATAGAAGAAACACGATCAGGGGACAAATTAACCGCCAACGACCAAGTATTGTCAAAGCGAATCAATTCAACCTGAGGAAGGAAAAAAAACGACTCCATGCAGCGACGGTTCTTTGCGGTGTGCCCGTCAAACGAGCGTCCACCCCAGATTCGTTGATCTTCGCCAAGAATCGCGTACGCAGGTGCAGGATCTGAAAACGTATGTAACTGTCCGAGCGCAACAACCTCTTCACGAGTGTCGCGTGACTGCCAGTAGAACTTAGGAAAGAGCGGTTGAGCATGAAGCCATTCTATACATGCAAACGATGGTTTTTGCGTTAGAACTTCAACACAACGAACTTCGCTTGCTTGGGCATTTTGTACTCGCTCAATCAAAGCGGAGATAGTTTGCTGGAAATGTGACAAATCGACCTCGTTCACATCTAAATTATTATTATATTAGTTTGATACTTTATGGGCAGTACCCACTTAGATCAAGAATGTACTATATCTTTTCAACATTCCTGTGATTTTAAGCGATCCCGCCCCTTTATTCATCTTAGCCAATAACCAAGAAAGCGATTAATTAAAATTTAGAAAAGAGTGACAACAAAAAGGCTAAACGTGACACTGAAATGCGACATTCATCAGATTTTTATTCTATCAAACGCCATTTTGCGGTACTTTAATAAAGTATTTAAATTAATTTCAGGAAATCGGCAATGCAAAATATCGGGATGTCGTCAAAACTCAACAGCGTATGCTACGAAATCAGGGGGCCTGTACTCAAACATGCTAAGCGCATGGAAGAAGAAGGGCATAAAATACTAAAGCTTAATATTGGTAACCCCGCCCCATTTGGTTTTGACGCCCCTGATGAAATCCTTGTTGACGTAATCCGTAACCTACCGACATCTCAAGGTTACTGCGACTCAAAAGGCATCTATTCAGCCCGCAAAGCGGTTGTTCAGCACTACCAGAAAAAAGGCCTACGTAACCTTGATGTAGAAGACGTTTACATTGGTAACGGCGCATCAGAGCTTATCGTTATGTCTATGCAAGCGCTACTGGATAATGGTGATGAAATCTTAGTTCCCGCTCCGGACTACCCACTATGGACAGCGTCTGTTGCGCTTTCTGGTGGTACACCGGTTCACTACATGTGTGATGAAGATGCTGATTGGTATCCAGATTTAGACGACATGCGCGCGAAGATTTCACCAAAGACGCGCGGCATCGTTCTTATCAACCCGAACAACCCAACAGGTGCGGTTTACAGCCGTGATTTCCTACTGCAAGTGGTTGAGATTGCTCGTGAGCACGGTTTGATCATCTTCGCCGATGAAATCTACGACAAAGTACTTTACGACGGTGCGGTACACACTTCAGTGGCAACGCTTGCTGAAGACGTTCTAATGGTCACGTTCAACGGCCTATCTAAAGCTTACCGTGTATGTGGTTTCCGTGGTGGTTGGATGTTCTTAACAGGTCCTAAACACCTAGCCAAAGGCTACGTTGAAGGGCTAGAAATGCTGGCCTCAATGCGTTTGTGCGCCAACGTTCCGATGCAACACGCAATCCAAACTGCACTCGGGGGCTATCAGAGTATCAATGAGCTGATTCTTCCTGGTGGTCGACTGCTTGAACAGCGTGACCGTGCATGGGAACTGATCAACAAGATCCCTGGCGTCTCTTGTGTGAAACCGAAAGGCGCAATGTACCTGTTCCCTAAGATCGACACCAACATGTACAACATCAAAGACGATCAGAAGTTTGTACTCGACTTCCTTAAGCAAGAGAAGGTGTTATTGGTTCAAGGTACTGGCTTCAACTGGCCGAAACCGGATCACTTCCGTATCGTGACTCTGCCGCACATCGAAGATTTAGAAATCGCGATTGGTCGTCTGGAGCGCTTCTTACAGACTTACAGCCAAGACGACCTCATCGAAGGTTAATAAGCACAAAGAAAGATGGCTACAATTTGCTGTTTTAAAAGACTTTAACTTGTATTCATTCACTTCTATGCTTAAAAGGCTCCTGTTTAGGAGCCTTTTTTGTATCCGCTGTCTCGTACTGTTTGAGTTAACATAAGATACGAGTGGAGCATTGTTTAAAAAAGGACATTTATGAAACAGAGCCATTTCTTCGCCCACCTCGCACGTATGAAGCTGATTCAACGTTGGCCTTTGATGCGTTCCGTCTCAAGCGAGAACATTTCAGAACATAGCCTACAGGTTGCTTTCGTGGCACACGCTTTAGCACTGATCAAAAATAAGAAGTTTGATGGTCAGCTTAACCCCGAGCACATTGCTCTGCTTGGCATGTACCATGATACCAGTGAGGTACTGACGGGTGATTTGCCGACGCCAGTTAAATACTACAACCCGGACATTGCACAAGAGTATAAGAAGATAGAAGCCGCAGCAGAACAAAGACTGCTTTCGATGTTGCCAGAAGAGTTCCGAGACGACTTCGCCCCCTTCTTAATATCTGGTACTGCGAGTAAAGAAGAGCAAAGCATCGTCAAGCAAGCAGATACTATCTGTGCTTATTTGAAATGCTTGGAAGAGCTCAGTGCGGGCAACCATGAATACGAGCAAGCCAAGCGCCGATTAGAAGAAACACTCGAACAACGCAAAAGCCCAGAAATGGACTACTTTCTCACCACATTTGCGCCGAGCTTTAAATTATCACTAGACGAGATAAGCTAGCTGGGTATAAGTTGTTTTTAATTAGCTAAATAAAATCAATTTGATAGGTGCTATTTTGAATTCTCTACTCGACCCCCCCTTTGTACTCGAACAGGAATGGCAGCATCGAAATGACGATGAACACAAAATAAGACGTGATGATCACCGCAGCCCGTATCAGCGTGACCGTGCGCGCGTGCTTCACTCTGCTGCCTTCCGTCGCTTACAAGCGAAAACCCAGATCCATGGCACCACGGTCAATGACTTTCACAGAACGCGCCTAACTCACTCTCTTGAGGCCGCTCAGCTTGGCACCGGTATCGTCGCTCAACTAAAGAAAAAGCAGCCCGAATTTCGAGCTCTATTACCCTCAGACAGTTTGATCGATTCACTGTGTTTGGCTCACGACATCGGTCATCCACCCTATGGACATGGCGGTGAAGTCGCACTCAACTACATGATGCGCGACCACGGCGGCTTTGAGGGCAACGCTCAAACGTTTCGCATTGTCACACAGCTAGAACCTTACACTGAGCATCACGGGATGAACCTATCTCGACGCACTTTGTTAGGTCTGATTAAGTACCCTTCTCTGCTGAGTGAGGTTCAAGCTAAATTGCAGTCTGAACCCGTAAAGCATCAACGACAACTCCGAGCCAAAGATTGGATGCCAGCAAAAGGCATCTACGATCATGATGAAGAACTGTTTAACTGGGTACTTGAACCGCTTTCAAGCAGCGATCAACAGCTTCTAAAACAGAAAAGAAAAACACACACCGAGCCACTTGAACATAACAAGACCAAATATAAGTCGCTGGATTGTTCGATTATGGAGTTGGCTGATGACATCGCGTATGGCGTGCATGATTTAGAAGATGCGATTGTGCTTGGCTCTGTGACCAAAGCTCAGTGGGTCGAATCGGCTTACCCTCAACTGAAAGAGATGGCCGACCCATGGATTTGTGAACACCTAGATTCAATTACAGAAATGCTGTTCTCTGGTGAACAGTATCGTCGAAAGGATGCGATTGGTGGGATAGTCAACGCACTGTTGACCAGTATATCGATTAAGCGAGTGGATGCTAACTTTGAGAATGTGCTGCTTGCCTACAAT
Organism: Vibrio sp. OPT18; assembly: GCF_015163615.1. Lineage (NCBI taxonomy): Bacteria > Pseudomonadati > Pseudomonadota > Gammaproteobacteria > Vibrionales > Vibrionaceae > Vibrio > Vibrio sp. OPT18. The sequence continues at coordinate 178,471 of NZ_JADDYK010000063.1, read as the reverse complement.
GCCGTACTTGAACCGAGCATGGATGGCACGCTCGATAAGCTGAAACACTTTGTCAGCGAGTTCGTGATTCAAGTACCACAGGTTCAGGTCATCGAATACAAAGGTCAACAGATCATCATGGATATGTTTGAAGCATTCAGCGCTGATCCTGAACGCTTGCTGCCACTGCCCATCAAGAAGCAATGGCTACAGCATCAAGATGAATCAAGAAAGATGCGCGTGATAGCCGATTACATTTCATCGATGACCGATGATCTTGCGCAGAAAATGCATCAGCAACTGTTCTCGGCTCATACCGAGTTTTAATTCCTGACTCGTACCAGTGAATCGGCTTAATCTAAGTAGTTTTTCTCAAACACACCCGGCGGCATTTGATTGATTTGAAACTGAATCATTTGGTCAAATGCCGTTAGCAAAGGACTAAAGTCGCCATCACTCTCTAACAAGCTAAGCAAATGATAGCCAGCTTCAACGGTTGAAAGGCTGTTTTCACTGGGTGCTTTGCGAATTCGGTAATTACCCTTGAGATCTTTCGGCAAGTGAACCGTGTTCAACGTATGCAAGTTACTCGATACTTGCCACATCTTGAATGCTTTCTTCCACGTGCCATCCAATAAAATCACACGCAGCTTCTTATTAGGACATGTCGCAGACTCAACTGAAACAGAATTTTCGCTTGGGTATAAAATCACATGTTGGTACTGTTCATCGGCCAGCAATACGTTGAGTTGTTCATTATCTGAAAAGTCTTCGCCGACAAACGTCACGCTGTTATTTAGAGATAACGAGAGAATACGCGCTGTTCCCATCGGACGATGCTCTTCTGATGGGTGCTGAAGAATGATAAGCTCAACATTCGATTCGAGTGGTGTAACCCACTGACAAATACAAGCTTTCAAAGCCTTGCTGCATTGGGGGCAATAACGAGACATGGATTTAATGTGTACCCTGTTTTAATTTTCACTTCACTTTTATGCGTCTTATTCCAATTTGAGCCAATACAAGCTTGGGTCGTTTGGGATAGCAATGCGATTGCCGATGGGCAATGGTGGCGAATCCTAACAGGAAACTTTTCACATACCAACTACTCGCACCTTCTGATGAATCTAGCAGGCTTGTGGATCATCAGCTACCTGTTTCAACCGAGTAAAAAACAGCTTGTTGTTGCTTTGCTTGTGATTAGTTTAGTGACTGGCGTCGCTCTGTTGTTTTCAAGTATTCAGATCTACGTTGGCCTATCGGGCACTTTGCATGGGTTGTTTGGCTTGTTCGCGCTCAGAGAGGCTTTAAACGGCAGGAAATCTAGTTGGCTGTTAGTGTTCGGATTAGTCGCTAAAATCGCTTGGGAGCAGCTTATTGGTCCTTCTAGTACGACTGGCGAACTGATTAACGCTCGTGTTGCAATTGAAGCCCACCTAGCAGGAGCACTGGCTGGAGGCTTCATGGCTGTCGTTTCATTTCTAATGAATAAAAAAACGGATCAAAGCTGAATTCTTTCGCGATTCTTTTCAACCGTCGCTTCACCTATTCCTTTGACACTCACCAAATCATCAGCAGTCGTAAATGCCCCGTTCTGATCTCTGTAATCGACGATCTCTTTGGCTTTCTTATCACCCACGCCAACCAATAGTGCTGAAAGTTCTTCTGCTGTCGCGGTATTGATGTTGACCGTAATCTCAATGCCATCGTAAAGCTCAGCCTTAGTTGGGCTGTCTGCAAACACGGCAGAGCTTAAGAGCACCAGAAATGAAAGAATTAGTGTTGAATATATCGTGCGCATAAATCGTTCCTTTGTTCAAAAAACGTAACTTATGCATTTGCCGCGCTAGATAACACAATCACCAGATAAAAATAAAGCGGGTCACCTAGGTGACCCGCTTCGTTATACATCTTATTTTCATCAGCTTGTTTGTTGGCTCACAAATCTGAATTGGAGCTTAACAATCATATGTTGATTCTCGGTAGTCAACTCTAACTTGAGCTTGCTACCGAGGGAATCAAACGCTTACTGACCTTGACCCACTACGTAGTATTCAACGTCTGCGTTTTTACGAAGTACGTTTAGTACGTTAGTCAGGTCTTGCTGGTTACCAACTCGCTCCAACTGTGCACCAATTTGAGTGCTGTAAGCTGGGTTGATTTCAGCAGTCACTTTAGAAAGCTCAACAACAACGATGTTACCGTCTTGGTCTTTAGATTGACCGAACACAGCTTGACCTGCTTCTGGTTTCGCTAGAGCGAATACAGATGCCGCTAATGGCGAGTTACGGTCAATCGTTTCAAGTTCAGTGAACTCAAGGTTGTTGTCCGCTAGTACTGCTTCATTGCCTTGCTCAAGTTCATTCACTAGAGAAACACCTAGCTCAACCGCTTGTTGCTCTGCTTGTACAGCAGACAGCGCAGCGACAACTTGATCTTTCACTTCAGCTAGAGGAAGAACTGTCTCATCACGAGTCTCTTCTACACGAACAACAATTACGTGCTCAGGTGCAACTTCGATAACTTCCGAGTTTAGACCGTCTTCTTTTACTTCAGGGCTCAAGATAGCTTGCATAACTGCAGGCGTCATTAGAACTTCAGGAGCGTCAACTTGAGAGATGAAATCTGTCGTTGTGATCTTCGCGTTGATTGCTTCTGCAGAATCATCTAGAGAATCTGGGAATTCAAACGCTACTTTTTCTAGTTCAGTTTGTTGCTCGTAGAACTGATCAACTGCGTGTTGGTCTAGTAGTTCTTGCTTAATCTCTGCCGCTACTTCTGAGTAAGGCTGAGCTTGAGACGCTTTTAGTTCGTCTAGCTTGATGATGTGGTAGCCGAAATCAGATTTAACTAGGCCAGTAGTATCACCAATATTCTCAAGAGCGAAAGCCGCGTCTTCGAATGCTGGGTCCATAACATCGCGTTCAATCCAACCTAAGTCACCACCAACATCTGCACTACCGAAGTCGTCAGATTTCTCTTCCGCTAGCGTAGCAAAATCAACGCCTGCATTTAGTTCGTCTAGGATTGACTGAGCTTTCGCTTCGTCATCGCCTTGAACTAGGATGTGGCTAACTTTACGCTGCTCTTCAGTTGAGTACTTGTCTAGGTGCTCTTGGTAGTATTTCTGTGCTTCTTCATCGCTTACTTCAAGCTGAGACTTAAGCGATTCAGCAGAAAGTTCAATGTAAGATACCTTAGCTTGCTCTGGACGAGTGTAAGCTGCCGGGTTCTCTTGGTAGTACTGTTCGATTTGCTCGTCAGTTAACTCGATGCCTTTTGCAAGGTCAGCAACAGACAGTGTCACTGTGCGAATATCACGAGTTTGTGCGATAAGCTTGCTCTGAGTATCGATTTCGCCCTGAAGAACGAATTCACTGCCTTGAAGTGCAGTCACAAGCTGGTTGCGCATTAGATCACGACGCATGTATTCAGCGAAGCTTTCTGCGCTGAAACCTGCACGACGTAGCGCTGCTTGGTAAACTTCTTGGTCGAATTGACCAGCCGTTTGGAACTGAGGCATTTCTAGAATCATGGTACGGATTTGAGAATCACTGATTCGTAGGCCTAGAGACTCAGCTTGCTGCTCAAGCAGTACATCGTTGATCATGCGATCCAGTACTGATTTACGGAAAGACTCTACGTATGCAGGGTCTGCAAGCATTTGAGCGAAGTAATCGCCAAGTTGAGACTGCATGCGATTACGTTCGTTTTGGTAAGCCTGTTCAAACTCACCACGAGCAATTTCTGTGTTGCCAACTTTAGCTGCTGCGTTGTTACCGCCACCGGTGATGTAGCTGCCTACACCTGCGAATACGAATGACAGGATAATCAACCCAAGGATAATTTTTACCGCGATGCTATTCACGCCTTCGCGTAATCGATCCATCATAATTTAAGTGCTCTCCGGATATGAAGCATTGGCTTCAAAATAAAAATCTATTCACGCGATATTATCAGAAAAAGAAATGCGCATCAGTAGGATGCGCATAATTTAAATAAGTTCAATGTGCTTTGTACACATACTGTTTAAGAATGAAACATCATTTTTCAAACAGTAAACGCATTTTACAGCCTTCCCCTCGCAAAACCGAGGTTTCAGCCGTAGAAATTAGTTACATGCGTCTTTAAGTGCTTTACCCGCTTTGAAGCCAGGTACTTTAGCTTCTGCGATTTGGATCTCTTCACCAGTTTTTGGGTTACGACCTGTACGAGCAGCACGAGTACGAACACTGAAAGTACCAAAGCCAACAAGTGCAACTTGGTCGCCTGATTGTAGCGTTGTGCCAACTGCTTCGATGAATGCGTCTAGAGCGCGGCCAGCTGAAGCTTTAGAGATGTCTGCGTTTTCTGCGATTGATTCTACTAGTTGTGTTTTATTCACTGTTTTTCCCCTATGTGTCATCTGTGACTACTTCTCGATGACTGTACGTTCCATTTTGGTTTTAATTTAGCCGCAAGCCTTATTGCAAAAGGGCTGCCGCTTTGATCAATAACTTAGCGTCCAAAAAAAACGCTGACAAGCCTTTTCGGGCCTATCAGCGTAATTCTTTACTTATTTTTGCTATGCATCACTATTTTTTCACGTCAAACTCGACCCCTGACGGATCTCGTTCTAGCGCGACTTTGAGTACTTCATCAATCCACTGAACCGGGATCACCTTCAAGTCAGCGATTACGTTGTCTGGAATCTCTTCCAAATCACGCTCATTGTCTTTAGGAATCAGTACAGTTTTGATGCCGCCACGGTGCGCTGCAAGCAGCTTTTCTTTCAAGCCACCGATAGGTAAAACTTCACCACGAAGGGTAATTTCACCTGTCATACCGACCTCAGCTTTAACCGGGTTACCCGTCAAGCTAGACACTAATGCAGTACACATTGCGATACCCGCACTCGGGCCATCTTTCGGTGTAGCACCTTCTGGTACGTGAACGTGAATATCGCGCTTTTCGTAGAAATCTGAGTTAATACCCAGTTTTTCTGCACGAGAACGAACCACAGTCATTGCCGCTTGGATCGATTCTTTCATCACATCGCCAAGTGAACCGGTTTGCGTTAGCTTACCTTTACCCGGCATTGCTTCAGTTTCGATAGTCAGTAAATCACCACCGACTTGAGTCCAAGCTAAGCCAGTTACTTGACCAATACGGTTGCTTTCATCCGCTTTACCGAAGTCATGACGTTGAACGCCTAAGTACTCTTTCAGGTTATCAATGTTAACCGTTACAGACTTAAGGTCGCTGTCTAGCAAGATGTTCTTCACTGCTTTACGACAGATCTTAGAGATTTCACGTTCTAGGCTACGTACACCCGCTTCACGTGTGTAGTAACGAATGATGCCGATGATTGCAGAGTCTTCGATCTCAATCTCATGAGGCTTAAGACCGTTGCGTTGAACTTGCTTGTCCAATAGGTGGCTCTTAGCAATGTTCAGCTTTTCATCTTCTGTGTAACCAGACAGGCGAATTACTTCCATACGGTCCAGCAGTGGGCCAGGAATGTCCATCGAGTTAGACGTTGCCACGAACATCACATCAGACAGATCGTAATCGACTTCTAGATAGTGATCGTTGAATGCATTGTTTTGCTCAGGGTCTAGAACTTCTAGAAGCGCTGAAGATGGGTCGCCACGCATATCAGAAGACATCTTATCGATTTCATCTAATAGGAACAGTGGGTTCTTAACGCCAACTTTAGACATCTTCTGGATTAATTTACCCGGAAGTGAACCGATGTACGTACGACGGTGACCACGAATCTCAGCTTCATCACGAACGCCACCTAGTGCCATACGTGTGTACTTACGACCCGTTGCCGCAGCAATCGAACGACCTAGCGAGGTTTTACCTACACCAGGAGGACCTACAAGACAAAGGATTGGGCCTTTTAGCTTGTTGATACGGTTTTGTACTGCCAAGTACTCAAGAATACGTTCTTTAACACGCTCTAAGCCGTAGTGATCTTCGTTTAAGATCTCTTCCGCTTTCGCTAAATTCTTTTTAACTTTTGAACGCTTAGCCCAAGGAACGCCAACCATCCAATCAATGTAGCTACGTACTACTGTTGCTTCAGCAGACATTGGCGACATCATTTTCAGTTTTTGCAGTTCTTGCTCAGTTTTCTCACGAGCTTCTTGAGGCATCTTAGAATCTTCGATCTTCTTCTTCAGAGTCTCGAATTCATCAGGTGCGTCGTCCATCTCGCCAAGTTCTTTCTGAATCGCTTTCATTTGCTCATTCAGGTAGTACTCACGCTGAGATTTTTCCATCTGCTTCTTAACGCGGCCACGGATGCGTTTTTCAACTTGCAGGATGTCAATTTCTGACTCCATTTGGCCCATCAAGAATTCCAGACGTTCAGTTACATCTAAGATTTCTAGAACGTGCTGCTTGTCTACCAGTTTAAGTGGCATGTGCGCAGCAATCGTATCAGCAAGGCGAGCCGCCTCATCAATACCGTTCAGAGACGTTAGAACCTCTGGTGGAATCTTTTTGTTCAGCTTAATAAAGCCTTCGAATTGATTGATCGCACTACGAACAACCACTTCTTGTTCTTTTTCGTCAAGTTCTGAGGTAACAACGTATTCGGCATCCGCTAAGAAGAATTCACTTTCTTTGAATTGGTGAATTTTTGCACGCTGCTGACCTTCAACAAGTACTTTAACCGTACCATCAGGGAGCTTTAGTAACTGAAGAATAGTAGCGACTGTACCTACGTTAAATAGGTCGTCGATTGAAGGCTCATCAGTGTCCGCTTCTTTCTGCGCTACAAGTAGTACTTGTTTGTTAGCTTCCATTGCCGATTCAAGGCATGTAATCGATTTTTCACGACCGACAAACAATGGAATAACCATGTGTGGGTAAACCACTACATCACGTAGAGGTAGCACGGGGATTTCGATACGCTCGGAACGTTCCAAGTTCATATATTTCTCTCTTCCGCTTTAACTTATAAAGCAGTATATGGGGCTTAAACGACTGGATTCAATGGAAGAATAAAAAAAAGGAGGTAATTGCTTACCTCCTTTTTCAATTTGAGTGACTTGTCTAAAAAAGACCTACTCTGCAACAGCTGCTTGATTATCTGAGTTGCTGTAAATCAACAGTGGTTCTGACTCACCATTAATTACCGACTCATCAATCACAACCTTGCTTACATCAGTTGAAGATGGCAGTTCGTACATAGTTTCTAGTAGAACACCCTCCAAGATAGAGCGTAGACCACGAGCACCTGTTTTACGGTTCATTGCTTTCTTAGCAATTGCGCGTAGGGCATCTTCACGGAATTCTAACTCTGTATCCTCAAGCTCAAATAATGCTGCGTACTGTTTTGTCAGTGCATTCTTTGGCTCACATAGGATTTGGATTAGCGCTTCTTCATCAAGCTCTGTCAGTGTTGTTGTCACAGGTAGACGACCAATGAATTCTGGAATAAGACCATATTTCACTAGATCTTCAGGTTCTACTTGAGTGAACAATTCACCGATAGTTTTGGTTTCGTCTTTTGAACGCACTTCTGCGCCAAAGCCGATACCTGAACCTGTTTCTACACGCTGTTCAATCACTTTATCTAGGCCTGCAAACGCACCACCACAGATAAATAGGATCTTAGACGTGTCCACTTGCAAGAACTCTTGCTGTGGATGCTTACGACCACCTTGAGGTGGAACTGAAGCAACTGTACCTTCAACAAGTTTTAGTAGAGCTTGCTGTACACCTTCACCAGACACGTCACGCGTGATTGATGGGTTTTCAGCTTTACGAGAAATCTTGTCGATTTCATCGATGTAAACAATGCCGCGTTCCGCTTTCGCTACGTCGTAATCACACTTCTGAAGCAACTTCTGGATGATGTTTTCAACATCTTCGCCCACGTAACCTGCTTCGGTTAGTGTTGTTGCGTCTGCCATTGTGAAAGGAACGTCTAGGAAACGAGCCAATGTTTCAGCCAGTAGTGTTTTACCACTACCAGTAGGACCGATAAGAAGAATGTTACTCTTACCTAGCTCTACGCCTTCAGCCGTCGTATCACCATTACGTAAACGCTTGTAGTGGTTATAAACTGCAACTGCTAGCACTTTCTTCGCGTATTCTTGACCGATTACATAGTCGTCAAGATGCTCACGAATCTCACGCGGCGTTGGCAGCGATTCCGATTCTTTCTTAGGAAGAACATCTTTAATTTCTTCACGAATAATGTCGTTACAAAGATCGACACATTCATCACAAATGTAAACAGAAGGACCTGCGATTAACTTGCGAACTTCGTGTTGGCTTTTGCCACAGAAAGAGCAGTAAAGCAGTTTACCGCTACCACCCTCTTTGCTTTTATCTGTCATTCGCTAACCTCTTAGCCTTAACTCTCTATGCTTGAGTGTATATCAATTTGAATCACTTTGCGTTAAACAATTGCCCTGCAATTATTGACCGCGGTGATTAAGAACTGAATCCACTAAGCCGTATTCTACTGCTTGATCAGCAGACATGAAGTTATCACGATCTGTATCGCGCTCAACAACTTCTAAAGGCTGACCTGTGTGCTCTGCCAATAGTTTGTTTAGCTTTTGTTTGATCGTTAGGATCTCTTGCGCGTGAATTTGAATATCAGACGCTTGGCCTTGGAAGCCGCCAAGTGGCTGGTGAATCATTACACGTGAGTTTGGAAGCACGTGACGCTTACCAGGAGTACCACCCGCTAGTAAGAATGCACCCATAGAGCAAGCTTGACCCATACATACTGTACTCACGTTTGGCTTGATGAACTGCATTGTGTCGTAGATAGACATGCCTGCTGTTACGCTACCGCCAGGTGAGTTGATGTAAAGATAGATATCTTTGTCTGGGTTTTCTGATTCCAAGAAAAGCAGTTGAGCCACGACAAGATTTGCCATGTGGTCTTCCACTTGACCTGTTAAGAAAATGATACGTTCTTTTAATAGACGAGAATAAATGTCGTAAGAACGTTCACCACGGGAAGTCTGTTCAACCACCATAGGAACTAGTGCGTCCATAATCGATGGCATTGTATTTTTTTCTTGGTAGCTCATATTCTTATGTCCCTAAAATAAATGGCCCGAATGATTAAATCATACGGACCATTGTTAGCAGAATTGTTGACCGTACGTCAACCTTCTACGTCAGATATTACTATATTAAGCAGGTTGCTGATTCATTAGCTCGTTGAAGCTAACTTCTTTATCAGAAACTTGAGCTTTAGCGATGATTGCATCAATAGCTTGCTCTTCTAGAGCAACATTGCGCATGTTGTTCATCATTTGCTCGTTTTGCTCGTAGTAAGCAATAACTTCTGTTGGATCTTCGTATGCTGTAGCCATCTCTTCGATGATAGCTTTAACTTTCTCGTCATCAGCTTTTAGCTCTTCAGTCTTGATTACTTCACCAAGAAGAAGACCTACAACTACGCGACGTTTAGCTTGCTCTTCGAACAGCTCACGTGGAAGTTGGTCAGCAGCTTCAGTGTTGCCACCGAAACGTTGAGCAGCTTGTTGACGTAGAACACCGATTTCTTGATCGATAAGAGCAGAAGGTACGTCGATGCTGTTTTCGTTAACTAGACCGTCGATAGCTTGCTCTTTGATGCGGTTCTTAACAGCTTGCTTAAGCTCACGCTCCATGTTCTTACGAACTTCAGCTTTAAGACCTTCAACGCCGTCAGCAGCGCCGAACTTAGAAACGAATTCTTCGTTTAGTTCTGGAAGTTCACGAGCTTCAACTTTGTTCAGCTTGATAGAGAACTTAGCTGCTTTACCTTTTAGGTTCTCAGCGTGGTAATCTTCTGGGAAGTTTACGTCGATTTCGAATTCCATACCTGCTGTTTTACCAACGATACCGTCTTCGAAGCCAGGGATCATGCGACCAGCGCCCATCTCTAGTGGGAAGTTCTCAGCTTTGCCGCCTTCAAACTCTTCACCGTCGATAGAACCAACGAAGTCGATAGTTGCACGAGAACCAGCGTCAGCAGCAGCTTCAACTTCAGTCCAAGTTGCTTGTTGCTTACGTAGAGTTTCGATCATCTCTTCAACGTCAGCTTCTTTAACTTCTACTGCTGGTTTCTCAACAGTGATGTTTTCTAGACCTTTCAGCTCAACTTCTGGGTAAACTTCAAAAGTTGCGTTGAATACTAGGTCAGCGCCTTCGTTGTTTTCAACTGGTGCGAAAGTAGGTGCGCCAGCTGGGTTGATTTTCTCTTTAACGATCGCTTCGATGAAGTGACGTTGCATTACTTCGCCCATCACATCTTGACGTACTGCTTTGCCGTACATTTTAGCAACCATCTTCATTGGCACTTTGCCTTTACGGAAACCATCGAAACGACGGTTTTTCGCGATGTTGCGTAGTTCAGCTGTAACTGCATCTTCGATGTTAGCAGCAGGAACAGTAATATTAAGACGGCGCTCTAGGCCTTCTAGCGTTTCAACAGTAACTTGCATTATATAAACCTCAAAACTGGCTCAGTAATCTGAGCATATGAGCCGTAACTTAGCTTTAATTCAAAAGCAGACGTTGTTGGCTGCATCCTTGTGTAGTGCTCTATCCGAACACCTAATTTAAAATCGAGCATTGATGTCTGAATTGATTATTCAACCAAACACCAGACTAATCAGCGATATCTTCGTTCTTCACACGTCGATTAAAACGCAATAAAGCTTGTTTTCAGAAACAAGAAAGGTATCTCCGATTAGCCTCAGGACAGAAATTTTAGACGCGACATTCTAGCGATCTGTTTAATCTCTGTCGAGCCGTTCACCTCTGCATGATGATGAATGCTCTAAATTCGTCCAACTAAGTGATATAAAAACGATCAAATCATCACTTAGCACAACAGAAATGGGGACAATAGCGACTTTTTCAAGGGAATCGAGGGCTTTTTTTGCTAAAAACCTTAAAAAGAGATCTTGCTCTTGTTTTACCCCTCAGAGTCGATAACTTTTTCAACAATCCCCGTTACAAACCCTTAACCTACCCCCATCTGTTCACTCTCTGCTTTCAGCAAAAACTACCGCTATTTGCTACCATAAACGAGAGAAGACAGGCTTGATTGTTTACCAAAGAAATTAGCGGAGAGCCTTCATGTTTCAAGCTTTTAGAATCCCAATACTATTAATGGCCACATACAGTTTACTGATGGTGTTTGGCGGTCATTGGGTGTGGAGCACAAGCCATGAAAGTTTGTTAAATGATCATCAATCTAAGCTGGACCGTTTTTCTGTTCATATTTCAAGCCAATTGGATAAGTTCGCGCACATTCCCGAGCTGCTTTCAAAAGACAAAGAGCTGGTCGATGCCTTGCACTCTCCAAGCAACTCTGCGCAAATCGAACTCACTAATCGTTATCTAGAGCACGTAAACTCGGTGATTCAAGCATCCGACACCTACCTACTAGACAGTATCGGCACCACCATTGCAGCCAGTAACTGGAATCAACCGCGTTCTTTTATTCGTCGTAACTTTGCTTTCCGCCCCTACTTTCAAGAAGCGATTATTGGCAATGAAAATCAATATTTTGCGCTAGGTTCAACCTCTGGAAAGCGAGGGTATTATTATTCTTACCCCGTCTCCTATGCCGCCGAGATTATTGGCGTCATTGTCGTAAAGATGGATTTATCGCTGATTGAAGCAAGTTGGAAAGGCAAACAGAGTTTTTTTGTTGCTGACGATAAAGATCAAATTGTATTTATGTCGAGTAACCCTGAGTGGCTGTTCAAAAGCCTTCAGCCGCTAAGCGAAGCACAACACACTCGAATTCAAGAAAGCAGGCAGTATCTCGATACAAAAATAGAAAGCCTGCACTTTTCCGGCGATTTAGACAGTGCCACCAGTCGTATTGAGTCGCCACACAAACTCGTCCAAGAGCAGTTCTTTAGTTCTTCTCGCTTCCTAGCCGAACCAAGACTCACCATACGGGTATTTTCTCCGACCCACTTAGTGTGGTGGGACTTGGTTGCTTATCTTGTGGTTCTGAGCCTTATCTTTGCGATTATTTATCTAACAATGCAGCTCAATCACCATCGACAACAAAGACGTGCACAGATAGATAGGCTGCAATCCGAAGCCAAGCAAAAACTCGAATTTCAAGTGCTTGAACGTACATCGGAGTTGCATGTTGAGATCAAACACCGTATCGAAACCGAGCATGTTCTGAGGCAAACCCAAGACGAGCTCATCCAAGCCGCCAAACTGGCAGTGCTAGGGCAGATGTCAGCGAGCATCAGTCACGAACTGAATAACCCGCTTGCCGCGATTCGCAGTTATGCCGACAACGGCCGACTGTTTCTTGCCAAAGAAAAAACCGATCGTGTCGATGACAATCTATCGCGAATCTCAGCACTCACTGATCGTATGGCGAAAATCAGCCACCAGCTTCGCTCCTTCGCCAAGAAATCCACCGCAGAAGAGCTACACACATTACAAATACTCCCAGTTTTACATTCATCGAAAGAGTTGATGAAGCCACAACTTAAGAGTGAACGAGTTAAGGTCAACGAGCTCCCTGAAACCTTTGATGCTTGCGTGCTCGCCAACGCCATTCAACTGGAACAGGTGATCATTAACCTGCTGACCAACGCGATTCAGGCGATGGAACAACAAGACGACAAACAATTAGCTATTCTGTTAGAGATTAGAGAGTCCGACCATCAACAAGCCAAGACCTTGCTGATTCATGTCGATGATAACGGCCCCGGCTTCACCTCCCCTTCGAACGGAAACTTTTTTGAACCCTTCCATACCACCAAGAAAAACGGACTTGGACTTGGGCTATCAATTTCTCAACAAATAATCAGCGGAATAAATGGCAAGCTCGTTACCGGTAGCAGCCCTCAAGGTGGTGCTCGATTCAGCATAGAGTTACCCCTTGTTGAACAAGAACAGTAAGCAAAAACTCAGCAATAACCAGAATAAAAAGAAGTAAAGGAATCACTATGTGTCACGTCTATTTCATTGATGATGAATCCGACCTAAGAATGGCGATTGAACAGAGCTTCGAGCTCGCCGACATTGATGCCGAATTCTTTCCCGATGCGGAGTCTGCTCTGCTCGCGATTCAAGAAAACGGCTTACCTCACGTGATCATCACTGATATCTGTCTACCAGGTCTATCCGGGCATGATCTGCTCAACACCGTGATGCACAAAGACAAAGAGATCCCCGTGATCATGATTACTGGTCACGGCGATATTTCTATGGCCGTTCAAGCAATCCAATACGGCGCCTATGACTTCATTGAAAAACCTTTCGCTAATGAACGCCTAATCGAAACCACCAAACGAGCGATAGAAAAACGTCAGCTCACCCTCGAGAACCTTGAGTTAAAACGTTCACTCAAGGCCAGCCAAGCGCTTGGCCCAAGGATCATTGGTGACACGCAATCAATGACGGAGCTGCGGTCTATCATCACTCACGTTGCCGACACCAATGCCGACATATTGCTATTTGGCGAGACAGGCACTGGCAAAGAATTAGTTGCACGTTCTCTGCATGAACAAAGCAGCAGGCGAGAACAAAACTTCGTTGCGGTCAATTGCGGCGCGGTCCCTGAAAACCTAATTGAGAGTGAGCTGTATGGCCATGAAAAAGGTGCGTTCACTGGCGCAGAAAGCAAACGTGTCGGTAAATTTGAATTTGCTCAAGGCGGAACTCTATTCTTAGATGAAATTGAGTCCATGCCGTTGCAGGCACAAATTCGCCTGTTGCGCGTCTTGCAAGAACGCGTCATCGAAAGGGTTGGGTCTAATGGCTTAGTCCCTCTCGATATTCGAGTGATTGCGGCAACTAAAGTCGACCTAAAGAAAGCCGCTGAAGAAGGCACTTTCCGCCAAGATCTCTATTATCGACTCAATGTTGTGACCCTAGATTTACCGCCGTTAAGAAGCCGACAAGAAGATATCCCAGCACTCTTCCACCACTTCTTACTGGTCGCTGCGGCGCGTTATGGCAAGACAGCCCCTGCCCTTCCACAAAAGGAGCTGCACGCACTTTTGGCTCATGATTGGCCGGGAAATGTTCGAGAATTACGTAACAGCGCTGAACGCTTCATCTTACTCGGGAAATTAGCTCAACTGAGTGATGGCTCAAACTCAGAGGTCCACTCAGACGCTAGCATTAGCCTATCGGACCAAGTGGCAGAGTTCGAAAAAGCGGTGATCGAACGCGCGTTGATTGAGAATGAAGGGAGTATAAAATTAACTATGTCTCAATTAAATGTCCCAAGAAAAACGCTTTACGACAAAATGCAGCGTTATCAAATCGACAAAGATAATTTTAAGTAAAACAATAGATTTCGAAGTGAATAATTAAATTGTGAGATAAAAGAATTAAACACGAAATAAAACGCAAAGCGTAGCTTAATCTGAATGTATATCGAAACTGGCAGAGATAAGGTTCATCTTCCATAATTTATATGTCGACTTTAAGGATAAGTTGCATATGAATGAAAAAACGACCATTCCTGTCATTGTAGATACAGTGCTGATTGATGACCATTATGAAGTAGAAAGAAGATCTGGGCGCGAGCGAAGAAAGAAAAAAGTACGCTGGAAAGGTTATGACAGGCGTTTAAGCGGCACAATAAGGCGCGGGAAAAATAAAGCGATAGATGAAAAGGTGTAACTCTTCATCTATCGCCGTTATTTATATTGATAATGAAACTGTTCGTTACACTAGCCGTGTAACTAAACAACCCACTACTTGGTTATGATTTCCGGTCCCATCAATGTGGTCGGTAGCCATGTTGATACCCAAGGCACGTAAGTCACGATAATCAGGAATAAGAACATCACGCCTACCCACGGCAATGCTGCTTTCACCACGTTCATCATCGACATCTTGGCGACCCCGGCAGTCACAAACAAATTGAGCCCGACGGGCGGCGTTATCATCCCTATCTCCATGTTCACTACCATCATGATACCTAGGTGAATTGGATCGATACCGAGTGCAATAGCGATTGGGAATACCAATGGCGCAACGATGATCAGCAAGCCTGATGGCTCCATGAACTGCCCACCAATCAAGAGTAAAACGTTCACTACAATCAAGAAGGTGATCGGCCCTAAGCCTGCAGAGAGCATAGACTCAGTGATCATTTGAGGAATGCGTTCTTCGGTCAGTACATGCTTAAGAATCAGAGCGTTGGCAATGATAAACAACAGCATGATCGTCAGCTTACCAGCATCGTAAAGCGTGTCTTTAGTATCTTTATGGAAGAAAGTTTGGAACACTTTTACCAAAGCAGGCTTTGTATTGTTCTTGTCCGCAAACGGCCCCATATCTTTATAGATAAAGTTGGCGATAAAGAAGGCATACACCGCAGCCACTGCCGCCGCTTCTGTCGGAGTAAAGATGCCACCGTAGATACCACCTAAAATGATGACAATCAGCAGCAAACCCCAGCTCGCATCTTTCGCAGCTGCGAACATCTCGCCCCAGCCCACAAATGGCTGCGCCGGAATCTTCTTAATACGAGCTGCAATGTAGATAGCAATCATCAGCATCACACCCGCCAGCAGACCAGGAATCACGCCACCTAAGAACATACGACCTACCGATACATCGGTCGCCGCTGCGTATACCACCATCACGATTGACGGTGGAATCAAGATCCCCAAGGTACCCGCGTTACAGATAACCCCTGCCGCGAACTCTTTTGAATAGCCGTTTTTGATCATGCCCGCAATAACAATACTACCGATAGCCACTACCGTTGCAGGAGATGAACCAGAAAGGGCTGCGAACATCATACATGCCACAACCGACGCCATCGCCAAGCCGCCGCGGAACCAACCCACCATCGCGATAGCAAAACGGATAATACGTTTCGCCACGCCACCAGTAGACATAAAGCTAGAGGCCAAAATAAAGAAAGGAATCGCTAAGAGTGTGTAGTGGCCTGCAAAAGCATTAAACAGCGTTTGTGCGACTGAAGCTAATGACGCATCTGAATGCATCAATAAGAATATTATGCTCGATAAACCGAGGGAAATTGCAATTGGTACACCGACCAACATGAAAGCAATTACCATTAAAAATAGAAATAACATTGCCATGATTAGTCTTCCTTACCGTTAGATTTTGTACTCGACTCATTCGCTTTGTTCTGCGGAGTCGAATTCAATACCGCTGTCGCATCTTCGTCAGAGCCCGCTAGCACGTCCGCTTTCAACGCATCCAGCTCTTCTTGGGCTTCATGTCCTGCAATCATGCGGTCAAGCTTGCCTGTTACCACTTGGTAAGCAACTTGAGCAAAACGGAACGTCAGCATTGCCATGCCAATCGGCAGCGCCATATAAGGAATAAAACGTGGCAGTTTCTCGTATCGCTCGCCTTCATTCAGCCAGTCAGCAAGAAACTGAAGCATCTCTGGCATTGGAATATCGTCGGTCTCATACCATGCGCGATCGGTCGCGAATGGGTACCAATAATTCCAAGAGCCGATAAGAAGTAAGATTGAAAATGCTAGGCAGCTTGTCACGGCGATTAGCGCATACACTTTGCGTAGCTTTTCTGGGGCAAGGTTGATGATCACATCAACACCAATGTGGAAGTGTTTTTTAACGCCATATGATGCGCCCACTAATACCATCCAAGCAAACATGAACACCGTCAGTTCCAGTGCCCATAAGATGTTGTCATTGAATGCGTATCGAAATACCACGTTGGCAAAAGTAAGTAGCGTCATTGCGCCAAGGAAAAATGCGATTAATGACTCTTCAATCACATCCGTAACTCTTCCGACTTTGGAAAAAAGAGAGGTTTCCAGTGCTGATTCGCTAGAATTTGGTTGTTCCATTTGAGGCTTTTCCATAATTGACTCCGCTTATAATTGTTTTAATAAGGAGTGACGAATACTCGCCACTCCCTTAGCGGTGTTATTGGTTTGAAGCTAACGCTGCATCGATAAGGTCTGAACCGATGTCTTTTTCAAACTTCTTCCATACTGGTTGAAGTGCAGCTACCCATGCTTCACGCTGTTCAGGCGTAAGTGTACGAACCTCACCACCCGCTTCGATGATGTTGTTTTTGTTCGCTAGGTTAACTTTTGAAGATTCCGCATTACGCGTCTCAGACACTTCTTGAACGATAGTGCCAAGCTGTGTACGTACATCTTCAGGTAGGTCTTTCCAGAAGTCGTTTGACGTTACCACTAGGTAATCCAAGATACCGTGATTGGTTTCAGTCACGCCGTCTTGTACTTCAAAGAACTTCTTACCGTAGATATTTGACCATGTGTTCTCTTGGCCATCGATAACCTTAGTTTGCAGGCCACCGTACACTTCTTTGAAAGACATCTTCTGTGGGTTAGCGCCTAGTTGTTCAAACTGAGCCACCAATACATCCGATGCTTGAACACGGAATTTCAAACCTTTTGCATCTTCAGGGCTGATAAGAGGTTTGTTCGCCGACATCTGTTTCATACCATTGTGCCAAAACGCAAGACCTTGCAGGCCACGACGCTTCATCGCGTTCTTCAGCTTTTCACCAGATTCTGAGTTTTGGAAACGGTCAACGGCTTCTACGTCTTCAAATAGGAAAGGAAGGTCAAAAATGCGGTATTTCTTAGTGAATTTCTCAAATTTAGACAACGATGGCGCCGCCATTTGAACATCACCATTTAACAGGGCTTCCAGTACCTTATTATCATCGTAAAGTGTTGAGTTAGGGAAAACTTGCATACAAGCTTTGCCATTCATTTCCGTGTTTACTCGCTCTTCCAGTAAAGAAGCGGCGATGCCTTTCGGGTGCTTATCGGTATTAGTTACATGACTGAATTTAATCACGATTTCACCAGGGTCACAGTTTGCAGCAGCATTAAAACTAGTGAGCGCCAGAGCAGATACAGACAGCAGGGTAAGAGGCTTAAACATTATTATTCTCCTTAGTAAACAAAGCAGCCCTTCAATGGGAACTGCGTGCTTTCACTAAGGCAATTAGCGCGCCACATTAACACAATTCATTAACAACCCTTTAACCACAAGGCTTCATCAGATCTGCTTGCAGTTGTCGCTAACTCACCACATAAAGTAATGGGTGGAAAATGACACATAGAATATTTGTAAATGGGTGGAAGCTGACCAATGTATTAGTAATGGATGAGGTCTGACCAAAAGCCACATTACCGATGATGTCTTGAAGTAATTTCGACCTATCCTGTAGAGTGCTGCACAACTTAGTCAGATTTACACTTAATAAGAGTTGATACCAATGAGTCAGATCTACCATCACCCAGTACAAATTTACTATGAAGATACCGATCACTCAGGTGTGGTTTATCACCCTAACTTTCTTAAATACTTCGAGCGGGCACGCGAACATGTCTTGGGCAGCGATAAATTGGCGGAATTGTGGAACGAGCACGGACTAGGTTTTGCAGTCTATAAAGCCAACATGACTTTTCAAGATGGGGTTGAGTTCGCTGAGATCTGCGACATCCGAACCTCTTTTGAACTCGATGGAAAATACAAAACCTTATGGCGACAAGAGGTTTGGCGTAAAGATGCGACTAAGCCTGCCGTGATTGGTGATATCGAAATGGTCTGCCTTGATAAAGACAAGCAACTGCAGCCAGTGCCTGCTGAAGTATTAAAAGCGATGCTTGGATAAACGAGCTAACTTGATTTGATCTACATAGACGTAAAGAGATGAGACGACGAAAAGGTTCTCATCTCTATCTGCATGGGGAGCAAATTCCCGCCAAGCGTCACCGCAAAGCGATACTGTTCATCCAGCCGCCCTAAGCAACACTGCCAATCTGTAGAACTATCGTCTTGTTGAGCAGAGTCCAAATTCAACCCAATCCCACTATCTAGCCTGATTTCGCGATACAAGCCTGATTGAAAGCCTGACGAACTGAGTTCCAATGCTTGCTTGGTCAAATTAGAGAAATCGAACGAGAAGCTTCGCAACGATGTGGCTAGCCCCTTGCCTGTCGCTTTGATGTACGACTCCTTCAGCGCCCACAGATCGAAAAAACGCTCTCTCTGCAGCTCTTTACTAAGCTCAAGTAAATCCGCCAATTCTTTATCTGAAAAATAGTGCTTCATGATCGAGTCGATATTGGTCGAGCTTCTTGCATGTTCGATATCGACACCCAGTTGGACTGGCTTCCCTTCTCGTTGGCAAACTGCAATCAACAAATGTTCTTTGCTATGACTGATATTGAAGTTTAACCCCGTCTTAAATTGCTGTTCGGCGGCCAAACTTGGCTTTCCTTTCTCGCCATATTTAAAGCGCCACGCTTCGGGCATTAAATCAGAATAGCTCGACAACACCTTTCTTAGGTAGTTGCGAACATACAGGGCTTGAACTTGAGATGAGGGCATTCGATACCGCTCGACTTTCGCTATTTCATCAGCTGTGAGTGTCTGTTTGAGGTGTGACTTACTGCCGACATCATCACGCAAATCACTCAAAGAACATAGCCACAAATCAACGATTGGATTTTCCAATTTACTCACGCTCACTTCTTCAAACCACTTATCAAAAAAACACCAAAACGAACAAATTTAAGTCACCTATAATTTGAGATAAACATAGAGAATTTGCGCAGGAAACACCCTTCATATAGGGACTTAAAACTAACTTTTAAAATAATAACAAATTAAAACACAGATCACACTCCACCTTACGGAACAGACATCTATTAAATGTTACTTACAAAAATCCGACATAGATCTCACCAAGTCAAAAAATAGAGTATAAACACTAAAAAACCACTCATACTCATTAATTATCAATAAGTTAATTTCATTAAAAATACAAAAAACAAAAGTTCAATGAAATCATCTGGTCTGAACAGATCATAGTGGCCTCTGGGAGCATTGTATCGACCACTCACCTCGGGTAGCCTGCTCAACCATTAAACAAATTCACACGTTTTTATTGCGGATACCTGCTTTGCATAAAGCAGTACTTTGGACAGGATTTAAATGGACATTAACCTCACATTCGAATGCCCTCTTCTCGCATGAAAAACGTAATCAACCCCTGCAAGTCACTGTACTTCGCACCCCCTATTTCAGTCAGGTGGCCGACTTTCGGTAGCCTTACTCTTCAGCTGCGTTTGCCCAAATCTGTCTCAGATTTATTTTCGATTTATTTAAAAGCGCAGCCTCAAAACACGACATCGCCCTCAGTGATTTCAAGTGGAGACTCATAATGAGCCAACCCGAAAAAAATACACCGGAATCAGTCGACGACACTCGACTTAATAAACGCCTAAAAGACATGCCAATTGCTATCGTTGGTATGGCAAGCATGTTTGCGAACTCTCGCTACCTAAACAAATTCTGGGATTTGATCAGCGAAAAGATCGATGCAATTACCGAAGTGCCTGATACGCACTGGCGCCCAGAAGATTACTACGATTCAGATCGTACTACGCCAGACAAGTCTTACTGTAAGCGCGGCGGTTTCATCCCAGAAGTTGACTTCAACCCAATGGAATTCGGTCTTCCGCCAAATATTCTAGAACTGACGGATACTTCACAGCTGCTTTCTCTGATCGTGGCAAAAGAAGTACTTGAAGATGCGAAACTTCCTGAAGGCTACGATCGCGATAAGATCGGTATTACACTCGGTGTTGGCGGTGGTCAGAAGATCGCTCAAAGCTTGAATGCTCGTCTCCAATACCCTGTTTTGAAAAAAGTCTTCAAGAGCAGTGGCATCAACGACGAAGACAGCGAAATGCTGATCAAAAAATTCCAAGACCAATACATCCACTGGGAAGAGAACTCATTCCCTGGTTCATTGGGTAACGTAATTTCAGGTCGTATCGCTAACCGCTTTGACCTTGGTGGCATCAACTGTGTGGTAGACGCTGCGTGTGCTGGTTCTCTAGCCGCAATGCGCATGGCACTGAGCGAGCTGGTTGAAGGCCGCAGTGAAATGATGATCACAGGTGGTGTGTGTACTGATAACTCACCAACCATGTACATGAGCTTTTCTAAAACCCCAGCATTCACTACAAACGAAACCATTCAACCTTTCGACATCGATTCAAAAGGCATGATGATTGGTGAAGGCATCGGCATGGTTGCTCTGAAGCGCTTAGAAGATGCAGAGCGCGATGGCGACAGAATCTATTCAGTGATTAAAGGTGTCGGTTCTTCTTCGGATGGTAAGTTCAAGAGTATTTACGCCCCTCGCCCTGAAGGACAAGCAAAAGCACTCAAACGTGCTTACGATGATGCTGGTTTCGCACCGCACACGCTTGGCCTTTTAGAAGCGCACGGCACAGGTACAGCAGCAGGCGATGTCGCTGAATTTGGTGGCTTAAACTCGGTATTCAGTGAGAACAATAAAGAGAAGCAACACATTGCGTTAGGCTCGGTGAAATCTCAAATTGGTCACACTAAATCAACTGCGGGTACTGCAGGTTTAATCAAAGCAGCACTGGCACTGCACCACAAAGTACTGCCGCCAACGATCAACGTATCCGCTCCAAACCCTAAGTTGGATATCGAGAACTCACCGTTCTACCTAAACACACAAACGCGTCCTTGGATGCAACGTGTTGATGGCACACCGCGCCGTGCAGGTATCAGTTCATTCGGTTTTGGTGGCACTAACTTCCACGTTGTATTGGAAGAATACACACCAGAACACGCTCGCGGTGCCAAATACCGTCAGCGCCAAGTACCGCAAACTCTGTTATTCAGCGCAGAATCTCGTCAAGCACTGATCAATGAGCTAAAACAAGTTTCAACTCAAGCTGCAAACGCTGCGTTCAAGCTAGAAGCGCTTGCCGAGCAACACGCTCTACGCGAAATTGATGCTAAGCATGCTCGTCTTGGCTTAGTTGTCACTGACCAAGCAGACCTTCAAGCGCAACTGACTCAAGCAGTTTCTATGCTTGAGAGCCAAACCAAAGCACATTGGCAAATGCCAAACGGCACTAGCTACCGTGAGTCGGCACTGATTGCTGAAAACGGCGCAGGTAAAGTGGCAGCGCTATTTGCAGGTCAAGGTTCGCAATACCTAAACATGGGTCGCGAGCTTGCTTGTCACTACCCTGAGATGCGCCAACAGATTGCTCAAGCGGATCAAGTATTTGGTCAGCACAAGAAAACGGCTCTGTCGCAAATTCTGTTCCCAATTCCAACCTTCACACCAGAAGCAACCAAAGCGCAAGAAGCGGTACTTACCAACACGGCCAACGCGCAAAGTGCGATTGGTACTGTGTCTATGGGTCAGTTCGACATCATGACTCAAGCTGGCTTCAAAGCAGACATGGTCGCAGGTCATAGCTTTGGTGAACTAAGTGCGCTATGTGCATCGGGGGTTATCTCGCAAGACGATTACTACCAGCTAGCTTTCTCTCGTGGCGATGCAATGGCTGCGACACCTGAACAAGGCGAAAGCGGTACTATGTTTGCGGTCATCCTAGACGCAGACAAACTTCCAGCCGTTGAAAGCTGCATCAGCCAATTTGAAGGCGTGAGTATTGCCAACTACAACGCTCCGACTCAACTGGTTATTGCAGGTCCAACTGCGACGGTTCAACAAGCAGCACAAGCGCTAACTGAACAAGGCTTCAAAGCGATTGCTCTGCCAGTGTCTGGTGCTTTCCACACACCGCTTGTTGCTCACGCTCAGAAACCATTTGCTGCTGCAATTGATAAAGCTTCATTCAGCGCTCCAACGCTGCCGCTTTACTCAAACGCAACGGGCAAACTGCACAGCAAAGACGCTAAAGCAATCAAGAAAGCATTCAAACAGCACATGCTGCAATCGGTTCGTTTCAGCGAGCAAATTGAAGCGATGTATGAAGCAGGCGCGCGTGTATTCGTTGAGTTCGGTCCAAAGAACATTCTTCAAAAGCTGGTTGAAAAAACACTGGCTGATAAGAACGAAGAACTTTACGCAATCAGCATCAACCCAAGCCCTAAAGGCGACAGTGACCAACAGCTTCGTTTAGCTGCGGTTCAACTTTGCGTAGCAGGTGTTTCATTAGACAACATTGACCCTTACCAAGCTGACATTGCTGAACCTGCGAAGGCATCACCAATGAACATCAAGCTGAATGCAACCAACTACATCAGCCCTGCTACTCGTAAGAAAATGGATCAATCATTGGCTTCGGGCAACGTCACCGAAAAGACTGAGATTGTTGAAGTGAAAGTTGAAGTCGAGAAAATCGTGGAAAAAGAAGTGTTCAAAACAGAAATCGTTGAAGTACCTGTGGCTGCTCCTCAAGCTTCAAATGTACAACCGTCAACTGCTCCAGCACCAAGTGCACAAGTAGTAACAGCAGCTCAGCAGCCTCAAGTAGCACAACCTGCACCAGCAACTGTTCAGCCAACAGCTTCAGTAACGGTTGATGAGTCTTCATTGCAGTCATTCTTCAATGCTCAACAACAAGCAGCAGAAGTACATCAGCAGTTCCTTGCGATTCCTCAGCAATACGGTGACACGTTCAACACCCTAATGTCTGAGCAAGCGAAAATGGCAACAGCAGGCGTAGCAATTCCTGAGAACCTGCAACGTTCTATGGAAATGTTCCACCAGCACCAAGCTGAAACGCTAAAAGCTCACGCTCATTACCTAGAAATGCAAGCGCACAGCAACAACTCAGCACTTAATATGCTGACGCAAGGTTCAGCACAAACGGCACAACCAACCTTCGTTGCGCCATTAAATGCTCAGCCAGCGATTCAAGCTCCAACTACTCCAGCAGCAATCGTCCAACAGCCTGTAGCTCAAGTACAAGCGACTCCTGTACAAGCCGCGCCAGTTCAAGCTCAGTCTGTTCAAGTTACGCCAGTACAGAAAGCAGCTCCTGCAACACAAGTAGCGGCTCAAGCCGCAGCGCCTGTTGCAGCTCAACCTGTGCCAGTTAAAGCACAACCAGCTCCTGTGGCTGCACCAGTAGCAGTACAATCAGCAGATGCTGAAAAAGTGATGCTAGAAGTGGTCGCTGAGAAAACGGGTTACCCAACGGAAATGCTTGATCTAGAAATGGACATGGAAGCAGACCTAGGTATCGACTCAATCAAGCGCGTAGAGATCCTTGGTACCGTTCAAGACGAAATGCCAAACCTACCTGAGCTGAACCCAGAAGATTTGGCTGAGTGTCGTACTCTTGGCGAAA
>NZ_JADDYK010000063.1:104331-154336 GCF_015163615.1 Vibrio sp. OPT18 | reverse complement strand
TCGTTACTTACATGAACAGCAAGATGCCAGCATCAGCGCCTGTTGCAGCACAGCCAAGCGCAGCCGCTCCTGTTCAAGCCGCTAACGGTCTTGATGCGAAAGTCGTTCAACAAACCATGCTAGAAGTGGTTGCTGAGAAGACAGGTTACCCGACGGAAATGCTTGATCTAGAAATGGATATGGAAGCAGACCTTGGTATCGATTCAATCAAGCGTGTTGAGATTCTTGGTACGGTTCAAGATGAACTGCCTACTCTTCCAGAGCTAAACCCTGAAGACTTAGCTGAATGTCGCACTCTTGGCGAAATCGTTGCCTACATGAACAGCAAGCTTCCAGCTTCAGCTCCAGTGTTTGCACAAGCACCAGTAGTTACTCCGGCAACAGCTAGCAATGGTCTAGATGCGGCTGTCGTTCAAAAAACCATGTTAGAAGTGGTAGCAGAAAAGACGGGCTACCCGACTGAAATGCTAGATCTAGCAATGGATATGGAAGCTGACCTTGGTATCGATTCAATCAAGCGTGTTGAAATTCTAGGTACGGTACAAGACGAATTACCGACTCTTCCAGAGCTCAACCCTGAAGACTTAGCTGAATGTCGCACTCTCGGCGAAATTGTTGACTACATGAACAGCAAGCTTCCGGCTTCGGCTCCAGTAGCGGCTCAAGTATCTGCACCAGCGCAAGCAATTTCAAACGGTTTAAACGCAGAACAAGTTCAAGGCACAATGCTGAGCGTAGTAGCGGATAAAACTGGCTACCCAACAGAAATGCTCGACCTAGCCATGGACATGGAAGCAGACCTTGGCATCGATTCAATCAAACGTGTTGAGATCCTTGGTACGGTTCAAGACCAGCTACCAACATTGCCAGAGCTAAATCCTGAAGATCTCGCTGAGTGTCGTACTCTTGGCGAAATCGTTGACTACATGAACAGCAAGCTAGGCGCTAATGAGGCTCCTAACGCAGCACCTGTTTCAGATGCAGTTGCAGAAAGCACGAGCAACGACCTAAACCCTGCTCATGTTCAATCCACAATGATGGAAGTGGTTGCCGACAAAACAGGTTACCCAGCAGAAATGCTCGACCTAGCAATGGACATGGAAGCTGACCTTGGTATCGACTCAATCAAACGCGTTGAAATTCTAGGTACGGTTCAAGACCAGCTACCAACGCTACCAGAGCTAAACCCTGAAGACTTAGCTGAGTGTCGTACGCTTGGTGAAATCGTTACCTACATGCAAAGCAAGCTATCCGCAGCAGCACCCGTAGCGACTCCTAAAACTGAATCGGTAACACCTATCGCAGAAACAGCGACAGCGGAACTTCCTCCACACAATGAGGTGGCGCTAAAAAAGCTACCAGCGGCAGATAAACTCGTCGATTGTTTCTCAAAAGACGCTTGTGTCGTGATCACAGATGATGGTCACAACGCCGGTGTTCTAGCAGAAAAGTTGACCGCTAACGGCATTCAAATTGCTGTAGTGCGTAGTGCTCTTTCTGCCGCGTCACCTTTAAACAGTGAAATCGCAAGCTACACACTCAACAGTATCGATGATGCGGGTGTGACAGCTGTGATTAACGACATCGAAGCAGACCTTAAAACATCGAACAAAGTAATTGCAGGCTTCATTCACCTACAAGCTATCGTTGATGCAAAACAAAGCAACGAGCAAGCGGTTAACTTGAATGCAGACTCAAGAGCTTCGCTAACCACAGCGTTCTTATTTGCGAAGCACTTAAATGGCCAACTGAATGCCGTTTCTGGTCGTAGCGTGTTCTTCACACTAAGCCGTATCGATGGTGGCTTTGGTTACCTAGATACTAAGCAATTAGCGAATGCAGAACTTAACCAAGCAGCGCTGTCTGGTCTAACTAAGACACTGAGCCATGAATGGTCAAACGTGTTCTGCCGTGCATTGGATGCTGACGCTTCTATTGATGCTCGTCACCTATCTGAGGCTATTACAGGCGAACTGTTCGATATCGATACCAACACGGTTGAAATCGGCCTTAGCCATGCGGAAAACGGTGATTCTGGTCGTGCAACATTGATTGCTGCAACACCAGGTACTGCACAAACCAAAAACACAGGTGCTCAACTCACCAAGAGCGACAAAGTTCTGGTGACGGGTGGCGCTAAAGGCGTGACGTTTGAATGTGCACTAACGCTTGCTAAGCAATGTAAGTCTCACTTCATTCTTGCAGGTCGTAGTAAGCATATTACTTCAGCTGAGCTACCTCAGTGGGCACAAGGCAAGCAAGAGAAAGAGCTAAAACCTGCTGCAATTGCGCACCTACAAGCTACGGGCGATAAGCCAACGCCGAAAAAAGTTGATGCCTTGCTAAAACCGGTATTGAGCAGCCTTGAAATCAACGCAGCACTTACCGCTTTCAACGAGATTGGCGCGAGCGCTGAATACCTAAGCTTAGATGTTTCGAACCATGAGTCAGTTGCGAAAACGCTGGCGAATTTCGACGGCATCACGGGTCTTATCCACGGTGCAGGTGTACTGGCTGACAAACACATTCAAGACAAAACACTTGATGAACTGAACATGGTTTACGGCACGAAAGTGGGTGGACTAGAAGCGGTTCTTGGTGGTCTTGATAGCAGTAAGCTAAAACTGATTGCGATGTTCTCTTCGGCGGCGGGCTTCTACGGAAACACAGGCCAAAGTGATTACTCAATGTCTAACGA
The DNA here is from genome assembly GCF_015163615.1 of Vibrio sp. OPT18. Taxonomy (NCBI): domain Bacteria; kingdom Pseudomonadati; phylum Pseudomonadota; class Gammaproteobacteria; order Vibrionales; family Vibrionaceae; genus Vibrio; species Vibrio sp. OPT18. The sequence continues at coordinate 151,638 of NZ_JADDYK010000063.1, read as the reverse complement.
AATCCTAAACAAAGCGGCTCTGCAACTGTCTGCTCGCAACCCTCAAGCGAAAGTGATGAGCTTCAACTGGGGACCGTGGGACGGTGGCATGGTCAACGCAGCACTGAAACGTATGTTCACCGAGCGCGGCGTGTACGTTATTCCTCTTCAAGCAGGTGCAGAACTATTTAGTTCTCAACTGCTGAACGAAACTGGCATTCAACTGCTGGTTGGTACTAGCATGCAAGGTTCTGACAACAAGGAAGCTGCTGTAAAAAAGCTTAATGCGGAGTCTGTGCACCTTGCAGAGAGTCCGCTGAATAAAAGCATTACTGTGACACGTCATCTTGATCCTAAGGCATTGCCTTTCATTCAAGATCACTGCATTGCCGGTAACCCAGTGTTACCGACAGTGTGTGCCATCCAATGGATGCGTGAAGTCGCTGAGCAACTGTTAGGGGTGAACGTTAGCGTTCACAACTACAAACTGCTGAAAGGTGTGATTTTTGATACTGATGCAGTGCAAGAGCTGAAACTGGTTCTTTCCTCTGATGCTAAATCAAAAGGTCAGCTAAAAGCAGTGATCAGTTGCCAAGGGCGACCACAGTATCAAGCTCAGTTGCAAGTTGCCTCTGTGCAAGTGTCTGAAGATGTTCAACAAGCGTCGACAAAGCGCTTTGAAGCCAACACTTCAGCACCTGTAACAACGGCACAAGCTTTATACAGCGACGGCACTCTGTTTCATGGACCAAGACTGCAAGGTATTACCTCAGTTGAACGTTTTGACGACTTAGGCTTATTGGCTCAATGCCAGTTGCCTCAGATTGAAAACAGCGACTGCGGATCATTTATTCCTAAGCAAGGTTTTGGTGATAGCCAGCCATTTGCTGAAGATTATCTGTTGCAAGCCATGCTGGTATGGGCTCGATTGAAGTACGGCGCGGCAAGCCTACCGTCTGCAATCGGTGAGTTTATTTGCTACGCACCGATGCACAATGGTGACCAAGGTTGGCTAGAGCTGAGCGTAATAAAAAGCACGGCTCGTTCACTGCAAGCTGATATCTCGCTTTACCACCAAGATGGTCGTTTAAGCGCAGTAATGAAAGGTGCCAAAGTCACTATCAGCAAGAGCTTAAATGACGCATTTTTACCGAAATCTAACTCAGCAGTGTCGAAGAAAGAGGCGACTAAGAACCCAGAAAAGGAGCAATTGTCATAGTGACTGTTCCTACTAATAAAGCGATGCCATTGCGCATCGCTCTTTTAGCTCAGCCAGCAAACGCGGCTGAGCTTTCTGCCGACTTATTCCCCTCGTTCCCTGAAATGGTTTCTGTTGTAGTTGATGGCAATTTTAATCAAGCACTTACTCAAGCAATTGAGGTAGTCAATCAAGGTAATGTCGTTAAGCTTGGTTTGGATTCTCACTCACCATCATTGTTGATGTTGAGTGCACTGACCGCTGCTCAGAATAAGATTCATCCACACGCTTATCTAGCGAGTTTTGTAGATGCAGCTACCGAAGATAGCGTTCAGCTTTCTCTGGATATTGCACGCCGCCCCGCTACAGATTTAAGCCATCAACAGCAACACTCAGCACTCTCTGCTTCACAGCAGTTTGATGAATTGTTGAATATGGTTAATGCGATATCGAGCCGTTCATTACCGAGCCATTCATTACCTAACCATTCATTACCGAGCCATTATTGGTTCACTGAGCCGAACAAAGCTCGTGTTGCTTCATTGACCTTCAATGACGATAGCCAACAATCCACCAGCCTGATATTGACTCAAGCGACCGGTTTACACGAACCAAAGCCATTGCTATCCAGCGAGCGTTTGATGTTTGTGGTTTCTGGCTGCGAGCAAACTGAATTGGTTTCTCAGTTGGCCTCACTAAGAGCTGAGCTTAAATGCGTTAGTGATTCGGCAGACAGCGAACTTGTCGCCAGCTTGATGCATTCAAACCTAAGTCATTTCCAAAGCGCTCAGCACAATGCTGGCCTTAGCGCGAACATCGTGATTCAAGCAGCTTCAATTGATGCTGCATTGCAAGAAATCACAGCGGTAGAAAATGCGTTGCCAAAAGTAATGGCTGACAATAGCCACTACAAAACTCCAGCGGGCAGTTGTTTCTCACCGATGCCTCAAAGCAAAGGTGGTGTTGCATTTGTTTACCCTGGTGTTGGCACGGTTTATCCCGGCATGTTGCGCGAATTTCACCACCATTTCCCACAGTTATTTGCCCGTTTAGAGCGCGAAGGTAACTTGAAAGAGATGCTGCAGGCTGAAAAAACCTACGCTGAAGACTCGCAAGAAATGTCACTCAGTGAATTGGCCATTGCAGGTGTGGGCAGTAGTTATCTGTTAACACAACTGCTGTGTGATGAATTCAAAGTACAGCCAGATTTCGCTTTGGGTTACTCCAAGGGTGAAGCTTCCATGTGGGCTAGCTTAAATGTTTGGAAAAACCCACATGCGCTGATTGAGATGACTCAAACCAGTCCTATCTTCACCACGGCTATTTCTGGTGAACTGACAGCGGTACGTCAAGATTGGCAGCTAAACAGCGACGAAAGCATCCAATGGAATAGCTTTGTGGTTCGCAGTGATGCACAAGCGATTGAGGCTCTGTTACCAGAATTCCCACGCGCTTATCTCGCTATCATCCAAGGCGACACTTGCGTGCTAGCAGGTTGTGAAAGCACATGTCGTGCACTACTCAAAAAACTAGGTAAACGTGGCATTGCCGCGAATCGTGTTACCGCAATGCACACCACACCAGCATTGAGCCAACATAGCCAAGTGCGAGAGTTTTACACGCAACCACTGTTCGACGATTTGCCAAAGCATATTCGCTTTATCAGCGCAGCAGGTCTACCGACGGGCGCACCAATCAATATAGACAGCGACAGCATCGCCCTTTCAATTGCTGATACTTTCTGTTCAACGCTGGATTTCACCGCGTTGATCCAAAGTGCGCGTCAACAAGGTGCGCGTCTGTTTGTAGAAGTAGGTGCCGATCGTCAAACCAGCACATTGATCGACAAGATCAATCGTAGCGACGACGTAGCAGACCAATACTGCACAATCGCTTCCAATGCCAAAGGCGGTGACGATGTTGTCACGCTCATCAAGTGCATTGGTCAGCTCATTACTCATCAAATTCCATTGTCTGTCGAGCCACTTATTCAAGGCCTAGAACAACAGATCACCACGAAGCAATTAAGTGGTGTGTCTCAAGGCAGCGCAGTGAATCATCAAGGAGAGCTAGTATGAGTTCTCAATCGAACCAGTATCAGGCTCAAACTCAAACTAAGAATAAGCAGCAAGTGAAGTGCAATAAGATCGCGATTGTCGGTATTGCGAACCAATACCCAGAAGCGGATACGCCAAAAGACTTTTGGCAAAACTTGCTGAATAAAAAAGATTCTCGAACCACATTAAGCGCTGAAAAATTAGGGGCTAAACCTGGAAGCTATCAGGGCGTGCAAGGTGAATCAGACCGCTTTTACTGTGATAAAGGCGGCTACATCGAAAACTTCAATTTCGACAGCAATGGCTACCGCTTAACAGCAGAATCGTTCAACGGTGTTGACCAGAGTTTCCTGTGGGCTTTGGATACCAGTCGTAAGGCGTTAGTTGACGCAGGCATTAGTTTAAATGCCGATGTTTTAGAGCGTACAGGCGTGATCATGGGTGCCCTTTCGTTCCCAACCACACGCTCGAACGACCTGTTTCTGCCGATGTATCACTCGGTCGTCGAAAAGGCACTACAAGCTAAATTGGCTAATGACCAGTTTTCACTGCTACCAACCAATGAAACCGCGCAAGATCTCAACCCTATCAATGGTGCTGCAGCACACAACGCCTCTAAGTTAGTGGCTGATGCGCTAGGTTTAGGCAACGTGCAACTTAGCCTAGATGCGGCATGTGCGAGCTCAGTGTATTCATTGAAGTTAGCGTGTGATTACTTGAACACGGGCAAGGCCGACATGATGTTGGCAGGCGCGGTATCCGGTGCTGACCCATTCTTTATCAACATGGGTTTTTCCATCTTCCACGCTTACCCTGACCACGGTGTTTCGGTTCCGTTTGATAGCAACAGTAAAGGTCTATTTGCTGGCGAAGGTGCGGGGGTTTTAGTCCTAAAACGCTTAGCTGATGCAGAGCGTGATGGCGATAACATTTACGCAGTCGTCAGCGGTATTGGCTTGTCGAACGATGGCCGTGGCCAGTTCGTATTAAGCCCAAATAGCAAAGGACAAGTACAAGCCTTTGAACGCGCTTACGAGGCTTCAAACCTATCACCAGACAGCATTGAAGTGATTGAGTGTCACGCAACCGGCACACCATTAGGTGACAAGGTTGAGTTAACCTCAATGGAGCGTTTCTTTGCTGACAAATTGAATGGTTCTAACCCGCCATTGATTGGCTCTGCGAAGTCAAACCTCGGCCACTTACTGACTGCTGCGGGTATGCCGGGGATTATGAAAATGATCTTTGCGATGAAAGAAGGCGTGCTTCCTCCAAGTATTAATTTGGACAAGCCACTATCGTCGCCTGAAGGTTTATTTGGCCCACAGACTCTGCCAACGCAGGTTCAACCTTGGCCAAGTAAAGCGGGTAACTCAGAGCGCTGCGCGGGTGTTTCTGTATTTGGTTTCGGTGGTTGTAACGCTCACTTACTGCTTGAAGCGTATTCAGACACCAGTCATGTAACCCAGACTTTAGAGTCGGCATATCCAAGCCTACAACCGTCTAATTTAAGCATTACTGGCCTAGCGTCTCACTTCGGTTCTCTGCAAAGTATCAACGCGCTGAGCACTGCAATTGAAACCAACAACGATGCTTTCATTGCTTTGCCTAAGAAACGCTGGAAAGGCTTAGACCAACATCCAGAACTACTGAATCAGTTTGGTTTACACGGCATTCCAAACGGAGCGTACATCGATCAATTCGATCTCGATTTCCTACGCTTTAAAGTGCCGCCGAATGAAGATGACCGTTTGATCTCTCAGCAGTTGTTACTGATGAAAGTTGCAGACGAAGCCATCAAAGATGCCAAGCTTGTAGCAGGCCAAAAAGTTGCAGTACTCGTTGCGATGGAAACAGAGCTTGAGATGCACCAATTCCGTGGACGCGTAAACCTGCATAGCCAATTGGCTGACAGCTTTGCCAACATGGGTATCGAACTAACTCAAGACGAATACCAAGCGCTAGAAACCATCGCGATGGACAGTGTGATGGACGCAGCCAAGCTGAACCAATACACCAGTTTCATCGGCAACATCATGGCTTCGCGTATCTCTTCATTGTGGGACTTTAACGGCCCTGCCTTTACGATTTCAGCCGCTGAACAATCAGTTGCTCGTTGTATCGATGTCGCGCAAAACCTAATGTCGCAAGAATCCATGGACGCAGTCGTGATTGCAGCCGTTGACCTTAGTGGCAGTGCGGAACATGTGATTCTGAAGAACAGCATGAGCCCAGTGTCACTTGCTCCAAAATTCGGACAACCGCAAGACGGCAGTTGGAATGTGGGCGAAGGCGCAGGTGCGATTGTTCTTGTTGAAGAGAGTCGAGTAGCGAGCAACCAAGAGACAGCTTACGGCAGTATCAACGCCTTAGCCTTTGGTTCAAGCGAGCGTAACAACGCCGTTGCTGATGAGTTACTGACTCAAGTCGGTATGAGCTCGAACGATGTTTCTCTGCTTGAGCTTAACCATGCACCAGAGTCTTCGTCATATCAGTCTTCGTCTCTAAGTTTAGCGAGCACAAAGACGACTCAAGCGAGTCAACGTGTGGGTCACTGCTCTGCAGCTTCTGGGATGGCAAGCCTGTTACACGGTCTGCTCAACCTGAACCATGAGCCACTGAATCCAAATGTCAGCTCTAAAAACGCGATTGTTGCCAACATCAGCGAAGGCCAATGTTCACAGCTGTTACTAACTCAATCGAGTGTTGAATCTCAATCACTTTCCGTTCGTTTAAGCAGTGAACTGGCGAGCGATGCTAAACGTCAATTGGTTAAGCAAGTGACTCTTGGTGGTCGCGATATCTATCAACATATTGCCCAAACCCCAGTGACTAACTTAGCAACGATTCAACAGAAAGCTTCTGGTAAACAAGCAGCAAGAGTGGCGTCGGTTCCAACGACCGCAAACATTCAAGCTGCCCTTGTGCAAAAAGAGTTAGAGAAGAAAGCATTAGCGCAGAACGCGGTAGAGCCAGTCATCGAAACTCCTACATCAGTATCCCCTACTCTGGCGCCAACTCGCCACAGTCAGCTAACAGGTAACCACAGCAATATGACTCATGTCCTATCCGCTAAAAATGGCGCGTCTCAAATCGACGCTAATACGGATGCAGCATCACAGCCGTCTGTAACACCACACGACCAAGCTTTTACTCAGAACCAGCAAGCAGCACAGCAAATACACAAAGCATTCCTGCACACTCGTGCCCAGGGTATGCAAATGGCTGATGCACTATTGAAAGCACAGTTAAACGCAATTACGTCTGGTTTAGATAGCTCAGCCGCTTCTCAACAAACGAATGGTCAACAAACGGCAGCTCAGCCTATTCAAGCTCAACAGGCTCCGATTCAGGAAGCACCAGTCAACGTACTTGCAACTCCTGCACCCGTGAAACCTATCCGTAAACCATGTATCTGGGATTACGATGATCTGGTTGAGTACGCGGAAGGCGACATCGCCAACGTATTTGGCCCTGACTACGCGATCATCGATAGCTACTCGCGCCGCGTTCGCCTACCAACCACAGACTACCTATTGGTATCTCGTGTAACCAAGCTCAACGCGACAGTGAACGAGTACAAGCCAAGCACCATGACCACCGAATACGACATCCCAGTTGATGCGCCGTATCTTGTCGATGGTCAGATCCCTTGGGCTGTAGCGGTAGAATCTGGTCAGTGTGACCTAATGCTGATCAGCTACCTAGGTATTGATTTTGAAAACAAAGGCGAGCGTGTTTATCGCCTGCTTGATTGTACACTGACCTTCCTTGGCGACTTGCCTCGTGGTGGCGACACACTGCGTTACGACATCTCAATCAACAGCTTTGCTCGCAATGGCGACACGCTACTGTTCTTCTTCTCGTACGAGTGTTTCGTTGGCGACAAGATGATCCTGAAAATGGATAACGGTTGTGCAGGCTTCTTCACTGACGAAGAGCTGGCTGACGGCAAAGGTGTGATTCACACTGAAGATGAAATCAAGGCTCGTAAGCTGGCAACTAAGCAACGCTTCGCCCCTATGTTGCACTGCCCTAAAACCCAGTTTAACCACCAAGAACTGCGCCACCTACTGACTGCAAACATTGCAGAGTGTTTTGGTCCAACTCACCAATCTGATCGCCACCAGCCTTCTCTATGCTTCAGCTCAGAGAAGTTCATGATGATCGAAAAGGTCAGCCGTGTTGAACCGCAAGGCGGCACATGGGGACTTGGGCTGATTGAAGGTCACAAGCAGCTAGAACCTGAGCACTGGTACTTCCCTTGTCACTTCAAAGATGATTCAGTAATGGCTGGCTCTTTGATGGCAGAAGGTTGTGGTCAACTGCTTCAATTCTTCATGATGCACCTTGGCATGCATACGCTTGTTCAAAATGGTCGTTTCCAACCGCTTGAAAATGCGCCTCAACAAGTACGCTGTCGTGGTCAAGTTCTCCCACAATCGGCAGAGCTGACTTACCGCATGGAAGTGACCAAGATTGGTCTAAGCCCTCGCCCATACGCGAAAGCTAACATCGATATTTTACTGAACGGCAAAGTGATTGTTGATTTCCAAAACTTGGGTGTGATGATCAAAGAAGACGACGAATGTACTCGTTACCTACCTTCTTTAGAAACAGCTGTCGCGACCCCTGTTATCGAAAACTTGGGCCATACACCAGCAGTGAACCAACAAGCTTCAGCAAATGCGCCACTTATGGCTCAAATTGAAGACCTAGAAACTGCGCCAAACAAAGGTGTGATTCCACTTCAACACGTTGAAGCTCCGGTGACTCCAGATTACCCGAACCGAACACCCGATACGGTTCCGTTCACGCCTTATCACATGTTCGAATTCGCAACGGGCGATATCGAGAAATGTTTCGGCCCTGATTTCTCTATCTACCGTGGAATGATCCCACCACGTACTCCATGTGGCGACTTACAGCTAACCACTCGTGTTGTTGAGATCGACGGTAAGCGTGGCGACTTCAAGAAGCCTTCATCGTGTATCGCAGAATACGAAGTGCCAGAAAATGCATGGTACTTTGATGAAAACAGCCACCACACATTGATGCCTTATTCGGTATTGATGGAGATTTCACTGCAGCCAAACGGCTTCATCTCTGGCTACATGGGTACAACACTGGGCTTCCCGGGTGAAGAATTGTTTTTCCGTAATCTAGATGGCAGCGGTAAAATGTTACGTAACGTCGACTTGCGTGGCAAAACGATTACCAACGATTCTCGTCTACTTTCAACGGTCATGATGGGCACCAACATCGTACAGAGCTTCAGCTTCGAACTGAGCACTGACGACGTGCCTTTCTACCAAGGTACAGCGGTATTTGGTTACTTCAAAGGTGCTGCACTGAAAGACCAACTAGGTTTGGACAACGGTAAGGTGACTCATCCTTGGCACGTTGATAACAACCGCACGCCGGATGTAAACATCAACCTGCTAGACAAAACAACTCGTTACTTCAATGCACCCGTTTCAGCTGCAGGTGAAGTTCAAGAGCACTACAAATTGGCTGGCGGTCGTTTGAACTTTATCGATACCGTGCAGATCACTAGCGACGGTGGTAAAGACGGCCTTGGCTACCTATATGCAGAACGTACGATTGACCCAAGCGATTGGTTCTTCCAATTCCACTTCCATCAAGACCCAGTAATGCCAGGTTCTCTAGGTGTCGAAGCGATCATCGAGCTGATGCAAACCTATGCGCTAAACAAAGATCTTGGCGCTGGCTTCCGCAATCCGAAGTTCGGTCAAATCCAATCTGAAGTGAAATGGAAATACCGTGGTCAGATTAACCCTCTGAACAAACAGATGTCACTGGATGTACACATCACTGCAATCAAAGACGAAGACGGCAAACGCATCATCGTTGGCGACGCAAACCTGAGCAAAGATGGTCTGCGTATTTACGAAGTGAAAGACATCGCGATTTGTATCGAAGAAGCCCCTGCTAGCGATAAAGCATAAGCCGCCATTAGTGACAGAGACAGAGAACTAGGAAAGAATTTAGTATGACAACTCAAACTACAATCAATAACGAAAAGCTATCTCCGTGGCCTTGGCAGATCGAAGAGAACACAACGCGTTTCGATAGCGCTGCAATGTCGACAATTTTGAAAGATTTAAGCCTTGCTTGTTACGTAGTGAACCACCCAGAGAAAGGCCTAGGCGTAAGCCAACAAGCTGAGATTGCATCGGGCGATTCAGCAAGCTCTGCGAACAGCCAGCCTGTTAGCGCCTTTGCTCCCGCTCTTGGTACACAAAGCCTAGGCGACGAAGATTTTCGTCGCTGCCACGGCGTGAAATACGCTTACTACGCTGGCGCAATGGCAAATGGCATTTCATCTGAAGAGTTGGTGATTGCGCTTGGCCAAGCTGGCATTCTTTGTTCATTTGGCGCGGCGGGTTTAATCCCGTCTCGTGTTGAGCAAGCGATTAACCGCATTCAAGCAGCACTGCCAAACGGTCCTTACGCGTTTAACCTGATTCACAGCCCAAGCGAACCCGCACTAGAGCGCGGCAGTGTTGAGCTGTTTTTGAAGCATAAAGTAAAAACGGTTGAGGCTTCTGCTTTCTTAGGTCTAACACCGCAAATCGTTCACTACCGTGCAGCGGGCCTTAGCCGCGATGCACAAGGTGAGATTCAGATTGGCAACAAGGTTATTGCTAAAGTAAGCCGTACTGAAGTCGCAAGTAAATTCATGCAACCTGCTCCGGTGAAAATGCTACAAGCTTTGGTTGATGAAGGTCGAATCACAGCAGAACAGATGGAGCTAGCACAGTTGGTTCCAATGGCGGATGACATTACTGCAGAAGCGGATTCTGGTGGCCACACCGATAACCGCCCTCTGGTTACCCTATTGCCAACGATTCTTGCGTTGAAAGAACAGATCCAAGCTCAGTACCAATTCAAAACACCGCTGCGTGTTGGATGTGGTGGTGGCGTCGGCACGCCTGACGCAGCTCTAGCAACGTTTAACATGGGCGCAGCATACATTGTTACTGGTTCGATTAACCAAGCCTGTGTTGAAGCTGGCGCGAGCGAACACACACGTAAGCTGCTTTCGACAACTGAAATGGCTGACGTGACTATGGCTCCGGCGGCAGACATGTTCGAGATGGGTGTGAAGCTGCAAGTGGTTAAGCGCGGTACTTTGTTCCCAATGCGTGCAAACAAGCTTTACGAGATCTACACACGCTACGACTCAATTGAAGCGATTCCAGTTGAAGAACGTCAAAAGCTTGAGAAACAGGTATTCCGTTCAACACTGGATGATATTTGGGCGGGTACTGTGGCTCACTTTAACGAGCGTGACCCTAAACAGATCGAACGTGCTGAAGGCAATCCAAAACGCAAAATGGCGTTGATCTTCCGTTGGTACTTGGGGCTTTCTAGCCGTTGGTCAAACACAGGTGAACAAGGTCGTGAAATGGATTACCAAGTATGGGCAGGCCCTGCACTTGGCGCATTCAACGCATGGGCGAAAGACAGCTACCTAGATGATTACCAGCAGCGTAATGCAGTCGACCTAGCAAAACACCTAATGCACGGTGCGGCGTACTTGGCTCGTGTTAACTTGCTGACCTCACAAGGTATCAAGCTTGATCCAGAGCTAGCACGTTGGAAACCGACTCAAAGAATGGCATAGTCATTTCAATACAGAGTTAATTAACTCAGCGAATAAAAAAAGCGACCTTATCAAGTCGCTTTTCTTTTGGTCATTATTCTTAAGCTAGCTAAAAGATTAAGACTTCTGCATACGCTTTTTCAGTCGAGCTAAGTCAATTTCACTAGAGCGAACGGTCAACTTAATACACTCGTAATCGTATTCTTCTTTTACCACACTCATGTTTGAGCGAATCTCACCGATGATGCCTTGGCCAGAATAAGGAATCGTGATCTCTTCTTCGATCATGCCTTCTTCAGCAACACCAACAATGTACTTGTGCAGTTTCGTGATATCCAGAGGATCACGAGTTGACGTTAGCATCGCATCTGGGAATTCTTCGATCAGCTCTAATTGCTGCTCTTCAGTCAATCTATCGCACTTATTCAGCACTAATAGTTTTTCGCTGCCTTCAACGCCCACTTGCGCTAATACTTCGTGTACCACATCAAGCTGTGCGCGGAATGAAACATCAGAAGCATCAACCACATAAAGCAGTAATGAAGCATCATGCGCTTCTGCTAGCGTTGAGTGGAATGAAGCAACCAGATCGTGTGGCAGTTTCTTGATGAAACCCACAGTATCCGAAACCAGAATACGCGGTTGAGTGATTGGCTGAAGCGCACGAACCGTAGTGTCTAGCGTTGCGAACAGTTTATCTTCACCCACCACTTCGGTTGCGGTCATTGCACGCATCATCGAAGATTTACCGGCATTGGTGTAGCCCACTAAAGCAACAGTGAAAAGCTCCGCGCGCCTTGTGCGTCGGGTCTTCATTTCATCTTGTACGCTTACTAGTTCACGCTTAAGCGCAGCAATTTGGTCACGTACGTTACGACGGTCTAGCTCTAGTGAAGTTTCACCGGCGCCCTGACCCATTTGACGCTCTTTATCACCCTCAGCCGTTTCACGAAGTCGTGGCACTAAGTAGTTTAGACGAGCGATATCAACTTGCAGGCGAGCAGTACGAGTACGAGCGTGACGGCTGAAGATTTCGATGATGATGCCAGTACGGTCAAATACTTCCACACCCAAACTCGCCTCAACAGTACGCAGTTGAGATGGGCTTAAATCACAGTCAAAGACCACAACATCAGCGGCGCCGTATTGGAAATTGCCCGTTGGAAGATCATCAAAATCTAGCTCGTCGATTTCTGAATCAAATAGACCTGATTCATCAAGGAAGTCTTCATCTTCTGCTTCTTCAATCGAACCTTGGTAACCGGTTAGATGAGCAATTTCCGCAAGCTTACCTGCACCCAACACGTTTTGTCGTTGAGCTGAGCTGTGGTGCTGCGATTGAGTACCAACCACTTTAAACCCTAGGGTTGTTACTAAGCGAGCAAGTTCGGCAAGAGACTCTTTTGCTTCGTCACCTTTGAAGTCCGGTGTCGTAATAGAAATAAGTAAAGCGTTACTAGCTGAGGGTTTTGCTGTTAGTTTCATGTATTCTTCTGTTTATGCACCAAAGTGCAACCTAGTATTTGGTCTAAAGTTAAGTCGATCCTACGCGTTTCTACGTCAGCTTTATATAGCCACATCACACTAAATATCAGCTTTGATGATAATTAACTGTCTACTCGATGATTATTCACAATAAAAAACGACCCATTAGGTCGCTTTTTATTGCCTACAACGGCATTTGTTACACCTACTTAAACTATCAAACAAGTTAATTACTCACTGCAATAGGGTCAGGAGATCCGTCGGGATCATTATTCACATCCCCGTCCAAAGAAAATGAGCCTCCGGTGGCTAACAGTACTCCACAGAAGTGAGGAGCCGCCATTGAGGTACCATTATAAGAAACCGTTCCTCCGCCCGTTTTGGTCGATAACACATCGACTCCAGGTTGAGCGTAATCTACATCAGAGCCATAATTGGAAAAGTAAGCGAAATTATCGTTAGATTCGCCAAATGCGGAAATAGTAAATATATTCGTGCCGTTGGTACTCGCTGGCGTAAACCCACTGGCATCCTGCCCTGAATTACCCGCTGCGATTGAGAAAAATATCCCTTGAGCAGCGGCCGTTTTAATCGCGCCATCCAAGGCGGCTGAATATCCAGCTCCTCCCAAACTCATATTGGCACAGTCACCAGAGTCACCATAACGAGCAACATGATCAACTCCTGCAATCACGCCCGACATTGAACCACTGCCGCTATTATCTAACACCCGTACTGGAATTACCTGTACACCAGGAGCAACACCAACGACATCAAAACCGTCATCACACGCACCAATCGTTCCTGCTACATGCGTGCCGTGACCATTACCATCGCTAGTATTGTTTTTCTTACCGCGAGTAAAGTTTGCCCCTCGAGATTTGTTTACATTTAAATCTGGGTGATTACTGTCAATACCCGAGTCTATAACCCACGCAACAGATGAGGAATTACTCATATCAACAGTACCACCGTTGACTCTGGTTACACCCCAAGGAACCTGCTGAACAGCTCGCTCAACACTATCTCCACCTCCGCCTCGATTAGGTTTACCTCCTCGCGGTAAAGCATGCATGACGATATCAGGCTCAATGTAATCAATCTCGGGGAACCTATTTTTAAGACCTTTGAGAGCTTGCTCTGGGACCTTAACAGAAAACCCTTTCAAGGCATGGCTATATTGATGACCAACTACACCACGCCCATTGGCAACTTCGCGCGCGATATCGTTCGCCCGTGATTCCGATACACTCTGTTTTAAAACGACAATATAACTGTCTCTCAAATCATGATTAACAACAGCAGATACAGGAGAGGAAAGAAGAGCAAGTGACATTGCTCCTACGAGTAATTGGACTCTCATTGCAGACATCCTTTTTATAAAAATTAATCTCCCATCAAGCATAGACTCTACTGAGTTTTTTATCATTAATGTGACAATTAACCTGTCTTGATACAAAAACACCCCATCAAACGATGAGGTGTTTGGTGAAACTAACTTGCTAGTAACACTTAGAAATCGATTCTCGCTTCCGTCTGAGCATCGAAGAATACGGCTTTGGATAGGTCAAAATGCAGCGGTGCCATTTGCCCAACCGACACCTCAAACTCCGGTGACAAGCGACACGCGACTTCTTGGTCATTCACTTTGACCATCGCGATAGTATCTGGCCCTGTCGGTTCCAATACCTCCAGCTGTAAGTCCAGCTTTGTCGAGGCAGAAACATCATCGCCTTCCTGTTCAGTAATGTGTTCTGGACGCAGCCCAATCACCAACTCTTTGCCATCTTGGTCACGCATACTTTGTGGCAAACGAATATGGTGTTCTTGATCTGCGGTACCAACCACTTTAATAATCGGATTCTGTTCCTCATCCAAGTCCACCATGGTTTTAATGAAGTTCATTGACGGTGACCCCATAAAGCCAGCCACAAACATATTGTTGGGTTTGGTGTAGATCTCTTGCGGTGTACCGAGCTGCTGCAGTTCACCATCTTTCATTACTGCGATGCGATCCGCCAGTGTCATTGCCTCGATCTGATCATGGGTTACATAAACGATCGTGGTATTCAGCTTCTGGTGCAAGCGCTTAATCTGATGACGCATCTCAACACGTAACTTGGCATCCAAGTTCGAAAGCGGCTCATCAAACAGATACAGCTTAGGACGACGAGCTAGAGCGCGTCCCATCGCGACACGTTGACGCTGACCACCAGAAAGCTGCGATGGCTTACGATCCAGCAACTGTTCAATTTGCAGCATTTCTGCCACTCGATTTACTTCAGCATCGATCTCGTCCTGAGGCATCTTGCGAATCTTCAAACCGAAAGCGATATTGCCGCGTACCGTCATGTTTGGGTAAAGCGCGTAGGATTGGAATACCATCGCAATGTCGCGGTCTTTAGGTTCAACCTGCGCCACATCTACACCATCAATCACAATCTCACCCGAGCTAATATTTTCGAGCCCAGCAATGGTGTTCATTAAGGTCGATTTCCCACACCCCGAAGGGCCGACAAGTATCAAAAATTCCCCCGAATCGATACTGATGTCGATGCCCTTTAACGTTTCGTTGTCCGCGTTGCGATAGGTTTTACGGATCTGTTTTAAATCTAATGTTGCCATGGGTAATTATCCTTTTACTGATCCTGCCGTTAGGCCACGAACAAAATATTTTCCTGCGAAGACATACACCAACAGCGTTGGCAGTGCGGCGATGATCGCGGCAGCCATGTCGACGTTGTATTCTTTAACGCCTGTACTGGTGTTCACCAAGTTGTTTAATGCCACGGTGATCGGCTGAGTTTCTGAGCCGGAGTAAACCACCCCAAACAAGAAATCATTCCAGATAGCGGTGAACTGCCAGATCACCGTCACCATGATGATTGGCGTTGAGATCGGTAATAAGATCTTGAAGAAGATGGTAAAGAAGCCTGCACCATCGAGCTTTGCCGCCTTGATTAATTCATCAGGAATCGAGATATAGAAGTTACGGAAAAACAGTGTCGTAAACGCCATGCCGTAGATAACGTGGACAATCACCAAGCCAATCGTAGTGTTCGCTAAACCCATCTTGCCGAGCATTGTTGCCATTGGTAGTAGCACCACTTGGAACGGAATAAAGCAGCCAAATAACAACAAACTAAAGAACAGGTTTGAACCTCTGAATTGCCATTTCGTCACCACATAGCCATTGAATGCACCGAGCAGTGTTGAAATCGCAACCGCAGGAATCACCATTTGGAATGAGTTCCAGAAGTAGCCTTTGATACCTTCACATTTCACGCCCGTACAAGCGGTGTCCCACGCTTTATACCAAGCATCAAACACCCACTCTTTAGGCAAGCTCATTAAATTACCCGCCTTGATGTCTGGCAGAGTTTTGAATGACGTCAGCGCCATTACGAACAATGGCATTAGATACACTAAACAGAAGAAAAGCAGTGCTGAATAGATAAAGATTCGAGCAAAGTTGACGTTATTCATCATGACTTTTTCTCCCTAAGTTCAGAGTAAAGATAAGGCACGAGAATCGCTAAGATACCAGCAAGCATCATCATGGCACTGGCAGCACCAAGGCCGATTTGTCCACGAGTAAAGGAGTGCGCATACATGAAGAGCGCAGGAAGATCCGATGAATAGCCCGGACCACCCGCCGTCATTGCGGTCACAAGGTCGAAGCTCTTAATCGCAATGTGTGAGGTGATAATCACCGCACTGAAAACCACTGGGCGCAAGCAAGGCAGAATGATTTTGAGATAAATAGTAGGTAAGCTTGCCCCATCAATTTGTGCCGCTTTGATAATTGATGAATCGATGCCGCGAAGACCCGCTAAGAACATCGCCATCACAAAGCCTGAAGACTGCCAAAGTGCCGCGATAACCAAGGTATAGACCGACATTTCAGAGTCAACCAACCAATCAAATTTGAAGTCAGTAAATCCCCAATCTTGCATCAGCTTTTCAATGCCAAGACCCGGATTAAGAATCCATTTCCACGCCGTACCTGTCACGATAAATGACAACGCCATTGGGTAGAGATAGATAGTTCGAATCGCCCCTTCTTGGCGGATATTCTGGTCAAGCAATACCGCTAAACCAACACCTAGCAAGATAGCAATTGCCATGAACAGAAAACCAAACACACCGAGGTTGGTGATAGAGGTGATCCAACGATCGTTATCCATCAGCTTTTCATATTGGGTTAAACCAACGAAGTTAAAGCTCGGCAGAAATCGAGAGTTGGTGAACGACAGCGCTGCCGTCCAAAAAATGTAGCCGTAGATACAGACCACGGTTACTAACGCGGTCGGCGCCAGTACAATTTTAGGTAACCAATGTTGCAACCTGTCAGCAAAACTTGGTTTCGGTGCAGGCTGGCTCCTTGTGGGTTTTGGAGTCGACTCAGTCAAAACATGCTCCATAACTTATCCTTGTTGCACAATCGAGCCGATGGCTTACCTTTTGGCACCACATCAGCATCACGCATATCAGAATTGGGAGTGAAGAGTAGATAGGCTCCCTACGAGCCTACCCACCCTGGGGGTTCGATAAAGCAACACAATCCGTCACTCACGTGCGTTGTGTGTCACTTATCAAGTTAGATTAGATAGCCGCTTTCACTGCTTTTGCTAACTTAGCTGCCGCTTGTTTAGGATCGGCATCTTTCTCGTTGAAGAAGTTGGTTACCACGTCGTAAATTGCGCCTTGCGCGTAACTTGTCGTCGCTAGGCCGTGAGCCATACTCGGAACAAGGTCGCCAGATTCCGCACTCGCTTTGAAGGTTGCCATAGAGTCCAACGCACATTGGTCGAACTTAGACATATCCATATCGAGACGTACAGGGATAGAACCTTTGTTTAGGTTAAAGACTTCTTGGAAATCTTTAGTAAGAATGGTTTTTGCTAGGTCTTGTTGCGCTTTTTGGTTCTCTTTGTCACTTAGTTCAAAGAACGCAAAGCTATCGATGTTGAAAGTGAATTGGCCATCAGTACCCGGAGCTGGTGCACAGATGTAGTCTTTACCCGGCACTTTGCCTGCTGCAGTAAACTCACCTTTCGCCCAGTCACCCATGATTTGCATTGCCGCTTCACCATTGATAACCATTGAAGTTGCGACGTTCCAATCACGACCTGGCGAGTTGCTGTCGATGTAGTCACGCATCTTTTTGAACTTAGTGAACACTTCCACCATTTTGTCACCAGATAACACGTCCATATCAAGATCAACGAACGCTTTGTTGTAATCTTCACTGCCTAGTACATCAAGTGCTACCGCTTCAAAGACAGTCGCGTCTTGCCAAGGTTGGCCACCGTGAGCCAGAGGAATAAAACCAGCCGCTTTGATCTTGTCTGCCGCCACGAAGAACTCATCTAATGTGGTTGGAACTGTAACGCCTGATTTGTCTAAAACAACAGGGTTAGCCCAAAGCCAGTTAACACGGTGAACGTTGACAGGAACCGCTACATATTCACCGTCCCACTTCATCACTTTAGTGACAACTTCTGGCAGTAGTTCATCCCACTGTTCTTGTTTCGCGGTTGCATCGAGAGACGTTAGAAAACCTAAACCACCCCACTCTTGAATATCATGACCTTTGATCTGCGCGGCAGATGGAGGATTGCCCGACACTGCTCGAGTTTTCAAAACAGTCATCGCACTTTCACCGCCGCCACCAGCAACAGCGAAATCTTTCCAAGTATGGCCTTGTTCTTCAATCATCTCTTTCAGTACAGCTGCGGATTTCGCTTCGCCACCGGCAGTCCACCAGTGAAGCACTTCCACTTCACCAGCTTGAGAAAATGTTGAGGCAGCAAGAAGAGATAGAGTAAGTAGGGTTTTATTGATTTTCATTATTATCTTCCATGTTTTAGCGGACTCGACGTCCGGTTCAATAAAGAGTCTACTTATTTTGATTTTTAGGATTGAAACAAAAGGTAAGCCCTATGTAACATAATTGTTACATTACACTTCTAGGCCTGTTGGGATATAGACTTTGGCTTCTAAGCCACCTTGAGAGGAGTTGCGAATAATGAGATCTCCGCCGTGCCCATGCAGGATATTTCGGCAGATCCCGAGGCCAAGACCGTGTCCTTGATCATCCGTTGCTAACCTAAAGTAAGGTTCAAAAACTAACTCTAGCTTGTCTTCTGGAATACCGAGACCACGGTCTTGAATGGTCACGACCACCCAAAGATCATCACCGCTGATTTCAACAACTGCTGAGGAACCATACTTAACCGCGTTGTCGATTAAGTTGGTGAGTACACGCTTTATCGCCAATGGTTTAGCGACCAATGGCTCAATGACGACCGGCTCGAACTCAACCTTTGTCTGATACTGATTATGCGATTCAATCACAGCAAGCACCATTTCGTTGAGGTCAATAATGGCATTGTTCTCGTGTAGATCGGTGTCTCTTACCGCTTGCAAAGCACCTTTAACCATCATCTCAAGCTCATCGAGATCTTTGTTGAATTTGTCTTTCTTTACTTCACTCTCCAACAACTCTGCACGCAATCTAAGCCGCGTTATTGGTGTCTTTAAGTCATGGGAAATTGCCGAAAAAAGGTGCTCACGGTCGGCAACATAACGGCGAATCCGCTGCTGCATGCGGTTGAATGCTCGGGTTGCGGTGACCAGTTCCGTTGCCCCTTCTTCGTTAAGTGGAGGCTGCTGAATATCCATGCTCATTTCGTTGGCTGCCCTTGCTAGCTTTTTAAGCGGGCGAACTTGGCGGCGAATCATTAAGTAGGTCAACACCAATAGAATCAGCGTTGAAGAGAGTAAAAAGATCACCTGTTCACGACCAAGAATGGTGTCATCAAGTTTTACATAGGGAGCTGGTAACAGTGCGGCAATATACACCCATTCGTGACTGGCTAGCTCTATCTGAACAACCAAAATAGGTGGATTAAGAGGTTCTAACGTTAAAGTATGATGTGCCCACGATCGCGGGAGATCGCTTAAATATATGTCATTTTTAAGCAAACGAAGATGTTCAGGGCGAGAGAAATCTACACGAACTGATTCCACTTTATTGAGCTTGTTACTCAAAACACTTTCTATCGCTTCAATCGAAGCGGTTTTTAAACGGGTATCAGGGATCGGTTCGACAATCAAAGCCTCTTTATTGAAAGAAACAAAGAAGCGCGTACCGCCCATATTGCGGATCTGATCTAATACGATATGACGATATTTGACGGGTAGAGACTGAAAGAAAGTCACCGTCGAGGCAAACATATTGGCCATGCTTTCGGAGGCAGAACGAATCCCTTCCAACTCTTTGTGTTTGGATTCGCTATACCAAATAGACGTTGCGATACCCTGAGCAATCACCACGGCTAACAAGGTCAGTAGCAATGTTCTTGCGACCAAGGAATTGGGTTTTAATCGACTCATCCAGTTCATAGGAAGTACTTCATTGGCAAGGCGTTCATTAACAGCACTTGATTATCAGTGTTCATACTGAACAGGCACAGCGAGGATATAGCCATTGCCGCGCATGGTTTTGATGTAGTGAGGATACTTGCCACTGTCGCCCAATCGGCTTCTCAGGCGACTAAGCTGCACATCAATGCCTCGCTCAAAAGGCAACGCTTCACGGCCTCTGGTAGCGAAAGAGATGGTGTCACGGTCGAGAACTTCGTTAGGACGAGTTAAGAACAACATCAACAGAGAAAAATCACTGCCCGACAAATCCATCTCTTCTGAGTGTTCATTGTGGGAAATTCGATGCGCTAATGTATCAAGCGTCCAGTCCCCAAAAATAATCTGCTTTGGCAATGCATCACTTGGCTTGTCATCCACCACTTGAACGCGGCGCAACAACGCTTTGATACGAGCCATTAACTGACGAGGGCTAAACGGCTTGGCAATGTAATCATCAGCACCAATTTCTAAGCCGATAATCTGGTCGGTTTCATCCGATACGGCAGTAAGCATGATGATAGGCACATTCGATTGCTTACGGACGCGTTGACACAGGGTAAAACCATCGTCACCGGGTAGCATCACATCCAGCAGAATCAGATCTGGATAACCTTGGTTTTGCAGATGAGCTTCTAGTTCAATACCATCTCCCACAGAAGAGACATCGAAACCCGATTTTGTGAGGTACTCTTCCAGCAGCTCGCGGATTTCTTGATCATCATCCACCACGAGAATTCGAGTATTTGTTGGCATCGCCCAAACCTATTAAATTTACAACTTATTCACATAGTGTATAGGCTGGCCGATTGTTTGATTATTGACATGTTTGTAAAGTTAGAAGAACAAACAGATAAAGATCACAACTTAGTGACCTCTACCTGAATCTTTAGGGCTTAATCCGCTATTGGTTGGTTATGAAGAGCAGCTGATCTCCATGGCTTTACCCCACTCAGGAGGTAGAGCCGCAAGGTATTCATAATCCGGGTGTTCCGCATAAGGGTCAGCCAGTACCACCATCAAAGCGTCAATATCGCTGCTATCACCGCGCTCTGCTTTGTCGATAGCTAACTGAGCTAGGTAGTTTCTAAGGATGAATTTAGGGTTTACCTGTCTCATCTTTTCGCAGCGCTCTGCCACTGAGCTCTCTTCCAGTTCACAGCGTTGTAAGTAGTTATCTACCCACAGCTTTGCTGCCTCTCGGTCGATAACCAAATCAATCACTTCTTGCGGCTGCAAGGTATCCAAATTCGACAACGTTCTAAAAAATCTTGGGTAGTCGACTTTGTTTTGCGACATCAGCTCGAACATAGATTCAAACAAACGACTGTCACCGTCTTGTTTCGAAAGCAGCCCCAATTTACGACGCATCATCTGACTGAAATAACCGTTCATTTGTGGTTCGTACTGCTCTAAAGCCGCCTCTAAGTCGGCCTTATCCACCAGCGGAGAAAGTGAGTGAGCCAGTGCCGACAGGTTCCAAAGCCCTATTCTTGGCTGTTGGTTAAAAGCATAACGACCTTGGTAATCCGAGTGATTACAGATCAAGCGAGAGTCGTATTCGTCAAGAAATGCGAATGGACCATAATCGAAAGTTTGCCCGATGATCGACATGTTATCGGTGTTCATCACACCATGAGCAAAACCATTCGCTTGCCACAACGCGACCATTTCCGCAGTGCGATCGACAATCTCATTAAACATGGCAGCGTAAGGCTTCTCTTGATTAAGGCATTCCGGAAAGTGCCATTCAATCACTTTATCAGCCAGTAATTTATGTTCTGCCAACTGATTTGTATAAAAAAGATGTTCAAAGTGACCAAATCGAATGTGGGATTCTGCAGCACGCACCAGTAGCGCCCCCCACTCTTGCTTCTCACGATAAACTGGCGTGTCACTGGTCATCATGGCTAATGCACGTGTGGTTGGGATGTTAAGCCCCGCCATCGCCTCGCTACATAAGTACTCACGAACCGTTGATCGAATAACAGCGCGTCCATCACCCATACGAGAATAAGGCGTTTTACCTGCACCTTTGAGGTGTAAATCGAACGTTTCGCCACTTTTCGCGACAACTTGAGCTAATAATAGCCCTCTTCCATCACCTAAATCCGGGTTATAAGAACCAAACTGGTGGCCTGCGTATTTCATTGCTACAGGCGAAAACTGCTCAGGTTCAACATTGCCAGATAACGTTTCAAGCAATTCCTGTGAAGCATCATCAAATGGCGGAAAGCCTAGTTCATCCGCAAGCTTATGGTTCCATGCGAGCCATTGAACATTATTTAGCGGTGTAGGTTGAATTGGGGTATAGAACAATCGAGGTAATGCAGTAAATCGATTGTTAAATGAAATAGAATCCCAGACAGACATGAGAGATACACTGTAGATAAAAGATAACTTAAGATTATCACAGTTTCGTAACAACTTCAGAAGTGCGATGACGCTTGTTTATAGAGATAAGGTGACAAACCAGTCCACTGAAAGAAGGTGGTGACTTAAGGCAAGGAGTGACAACGAGAAAGTGGCAACTAGGAGTAAATGACTAGGGGAAGCTTGCTAGAAGAAGATGACTAAGAAAAAGTTAAGTGGCTAGCCTGATGAGAAAAGCCACATTTATAAGAGAAAGAGTTCTGACTTTGAAGACTTTTTAACAAGTGATTTCATAATAAAAACTAAAACTATAGAGCCATGAAGCTGACTACATTAGAGCAAGAATACCCACTAGAGAAAGGGTAGAGAAAATCCAAGTACGACTGATTACGCCAAAGTTACTGTGTTGAATCATTTCTTGATGCTGCATATGTCTCTCCTTGAGAACGTGATGGTGTAACTACAATATATCGGCTTTTCGCCAAAAGCAGCAAGCACATTAATATTAACCTTTTATGACAGCACCAAGAATATTCTGTAATCATTCACCTCTCTGATAAAACAGAAAGTTATGCTCGACTGGTCGTCGAAAGCAGTGCACCAGCCCCAATAAAGACACCTCCAGTGACACGATTAAAGACCCTAGCTCGACCTTTCGCAAACAACCAATTTGACGACTTCGCACCCAAGTAGGCATACACCAGTAACCAAGACAATTCCATGACTGCGAAGGTCAAAGCAAACACGGCAAACTGGGGAACCAGAGCGATCGATGGGTCAATAAATTGAGGAAAAAGTGCGGTAAAAAACAGGATAGCTTTGGGGTTACTCGCGCCAACAATAAAGCCACTTAGGTAATGTTGCACAGCACTTTCTTTAACAGATTGAGCACCGCCTTGTTGATTCGACAGGTTGTCATAATCTTGTTGGCTAGAGCGCAGTGACTTCCAGCCGAGGAAGATCAGATAAGCTGCACCAGTCCATTTTATGACATTAAATACCACTTCAGACGAAGCAATAATTACCCCTAGTCCGGTAAACGATAAGGTTAGAATGCCAGTAATCGCTGTTAAGCTGCCCAAGGCGGTAAATATCGATAATTTAAAGCCAGATTGCACACCTTTGGTCATGCACAATAAAGAACTCGGGCCTGGTGATGCCGTTAAGATCAGCACCGCAAATAAATAATAAATCCATGTATCAAAGCTCATCGTGAATCCTCCTTAACTCACTAAAACGACTAAATATTAAACACCAATATGTAATAAGCCCTCATATTAATCAACTAAATATTGCGCTGAACTTCTTCGATATAAAGGCAAACATCTTTAATCTAGGCAATAAAAAACGCCATGCATTGCTGCATGGCGTTTAAATAAAAACGTTTCAAATCGAACGTCTTATTCAGTTTCAGGTTCTAAGCTTACAGCCCGATGACCGGATCATTCGTTTATTAGCTGCAACCTAGTCTTTGTAGATAGAGAACTCATCAGCGCAAGCAACAAGCTGCTCACGAGTGATCATGAATACGCCATGACCACCGTTAGAGAATTCAATCCAAGTGAATGGAATCTCTGGGTATTGATCCATCATATGAACCATTGAGTTACCTACTTCACAGATAAGAATACCATCGTCAGTTAGGTAGTCTGGTGCGTTAGCTAAGATGCGACGAACCAATTTCAGACCGTCTGTACCCGCAGCTAGGCCAAGTTCTGGCTCGTGAGTAAACTCATCAGGCAGGCTGTTCATATCTTCTTCGTCCACGTAAGGTGGGTTAGATACGATCAGGTTGTATTTCTCTTTTGGCAAATCACGGAAAAGATCTGAACGGATTGGGAACACTTGTTGCTCCATGCCGTGATCTTGAACGTTCTGCTCTGCAACTTGCAATGCGTCTGTAGAGATATCAATCGCATCTACTTCAGCGTCAGGGAATGCGTGAGCACAAGCAATAGCGATACAACCGCTACCCGTACACATATCCATGATGCGAGTTGGCTCTTCAGTTAACCAAGGTTGGAATTGAGCTTCGATCAGCTCACCAATTGGAGAACGAGGCACAAGAACGCGCTCATCAACGAAGAACTCAAGACCACAGAACCAAGCTTTGTTGGTTAGGTAAGCCGTTGGTGTACGATCATTAATACGCTTGATTACGCGCTCAACAATACGCAGACGCTCGCTACTCGTTAGACGAGAGTTCATCACATGCGAAGGAACATCAATCGGCAGATAAAGAGTAGGTAAGATAAGTTGTACTGCCTCATCCCACGCGTTATCAGTGCCGTGACCATAAAATAGGCCAGCTGCGTTAAAGCGGCTAACAGTCCAACGAATCACATCTTGAAGCGTGTGTAGTTCTGATACCGCTTCTTCTACAAAAATCTTATCCAAAATTGTCTCCGAAAAGCGCTACAATACTGCTAATTACGTTTCTAATTAGAATTCATAACCTGATGAGCAAAAAAGACACCGACTTCGATGACGATTTCGCCCTGTTCAACGATGCAGTAAAGGGCGTTAAAAAGTTGCAACAGGATACCATAGTCCAGCAGCCAAAAAGAAATGCCAAGCAAAAAGAAATTACTCGAACGGCAAGACAAGCCAGTGATAGCGAGTTTTATTTCTCGGATGAGTTCATTCCGCATCTTAGCGAAGACGGTCCGACACGTTATGCGCGCGATGATGTCTCTAAATATGAGGTCAAGCGCCTACGTCGTGGTGTCTATGTTCCTGACGTGTATCTCGATATGCATGGTATGACTCAACAAGAAGCCAAACGTGAGCTTGGCGCGATGATTGCGCACTGCGTGAAAGAGAGCGTGGCGTGTGCCTGTGTTCAGCACGGTATCGGTAAACACATCCTTAAACAGAAGGTGCCTTTGTGGTTAGCACAGCACCCAGATGTGATGGCTTTCCACCAAGCGCCGTTAGAGTTTGGCGGCAATGGCGCACTATTGGTTCTGTTATCGATTCCTGAGAAATAATTCTGGTTAACGAATTCTCTCTCACCAAAAAACAACAAAGGGCATCCCAATCATATTGAGATGCCCTTTCTAATTATCTGCAACTTTGTCATCAAACAGAGCTCAACGAGCTTATGGATTGATGTTCCAAAGCAACTCACCTTTTTGTGTCTCAAGGTTGAAGTCGATACACGCTAGGCCCGAAGTGGGAAACATAGGCGGCGCCATGCCTGTTGCAAACTCTGCCGTTAGGTAGCCCACTAGAGGTAAATGAGAAACAAATAAAATGGTCTCTAGTTTTTCTACTTCAGCCATTGCTAAGGTCAAATCAAACACATCGTCGGACATTCCATAAGGCGTAATATCATCACAGGTTTCAACTTTCTTTCCAGAAAACGCCTGAGAGATCTCTAACCACGTTTCTTGTGCCCTTAAATATGGGCTCACCAGCACTTTATCGAATTGACTAATCCCCTGCTCATTTGCAGCTTGTGCTACTGCAAGAGAAGCCATTTTCCCGCGCTTGGTCAACGCTCGTTCTGCATCCGAGTTCGCAAAATGTTCTGCTTCACCGTGGCGCATAATGAATATTTTCATGTTCAATCCTGTCTTCGTAACATGTCGAAAGTCGATATATCCCATATATCAGCGAAACGCTACTTAGGTTTGGCTCTCAATCCAGAGAAACCGCAGTCAATATAAATAATTATATCAAGTCACTTGCCAAAGAGTTCGACTTTCTTAACAATCTTGTTAAAAGAAAATAAATTACTGATAAAAATCGATAAAAGTGATTTAGAAATCGCCAAAAAGCACTTCATATCCCAAAATATGATCACAAGGTT
Source organism: Vibrio sp. OPT18 (assembly GCF_015163615.1). Classification (NCBI taxonomy): domain Bacteria; kingdom Pseudomonadati; phylum Pseudomonadota; class Gammaproteobacteria; order Vibrionales; family Vibrionaceae; genus Vibrio; species Vibrio sp. OPT18. Next base: position 125,674 of record NZ_JADDYK010000063.1, on the reverse strand, counting down.
TGCACGCCGAATCATCGGGTACATAATTTAAAAACCACCTTCTCTGGAGATGCTCCTGTGCACTTAAGCCCAAATGATGAACATCAATACCGCTACATAACCTTAAATAACGGGTTACGTGTACTGTTAGTTCAGGATCAAAATGCTCAAAAAGCAGCAGCCGCATTAGCCGTCAATGTGGGGCATTTTGATGACCCTACAGACCGAGAGGGTTTAGCTCACTACTTAGAGCATATGCTATTTTTAGGAACTGAAAAGTATCCAAAGGTCGGAGAGTTCCAAAGTTTTATCAGCCAGCATGGCGGCAGCAACAATGCTTGGACAGGAACAGAGCACACCTGCTTCTTTTTTGATGTTGAATTGAATGCCTTTGAAAACGCACTCGATCGCTTCAGCCAATTTTTTACCGCTCCCCTGTTCAACGAAGAAGCGTTAGACAAAGAACGCCAAGCCGTTGATTCCGAATACAAGATGAAACTCAACGACGACTCACGACGCTTGTACCAAGTTACCAAAGAGCTGGTGAATCACAATCACCCATTCTCGAAGTTTTCTGTCGGTAATATCGATACGTTGGGCGACAGAAATGGCGAGACGATTCGACAAGAGATCTTGGCTTTCCACCAGCAACAATACTCTGCTGACTTAATGACGCTGACGCTTTCTGGCAATCAGGCATTAGATGAGATGCAAAGCTGGGTTGAGGATCGCTTTAGCTCAATCACCAATCACAACCTACAAGGCAAGAAGGTTGAAGTACCGATTGTCGGCGAATTAAGCACTGGCGTTCAAGTGCACGTTGAGCCGATAAAGGAAGTGCGTAAACTCATACTAACCTTCCCGATGCCAAGCATGGACGAGCACTATGGCGTTAAACCACTGTCGTTTTTTGCACATCTTTTAGGTTACGAAGGCGAAGGCAGTTTGATGATGCAGTTGAAAGAGAAGGGTTGGATTACTTCTCTCTCAGCAGGTGGCGGCGCAAGTGGCAGCAACTATCGTGATTTCACAGTCAGTTGTTCATTGACCATCGAAGGTTTAACCAAAACCGATAACATCATCCAAGCGATATTTCAGTACATCAAGTTAGTCGAGCAACAAGGCATCGAGGAGTGGCGCTACCTAGAAAAACGCGCCGTTTTAGAGTCTGCTTTCCGCTTTCAAGAGCCAGCAAGACCGCTTGATGTGGTCAGCCATCTAGTTATCAACATGCAGCACTACCAAGAGCAAGATGTGGTGTATGGCGATTACAAAATGTCGCATTTCGATGACAAATTACAGCGTTCTTTGCTACCTTACTTAACCGTCGACAACATGCGTGCGACCATTGTTGCTCAGGGATTCGAGTATGACAGGGAAGCGAAGTGGTACTTTACGCCCTACTCGGTCACACCTTTTAGCACTGAACAAATTCAATGCTTTACATGCATTAACCCCGGCTGGCAATTTGAACTCCCAAGCAAAAACCCATTTATTTGCTACGATCTAGACCCTACTGAACTCGAAGGTGACGCTAAGTACCCACAACTATTAGAAGAGCTCGATGGCTTTAAGCTATGGCACCTGCAAGACCATCAATTCCGAGTGCCAAAAGGGGTGGTGTATGTGGCTATCGATAGCCCGCACTCAGTCGCTAGCCCAAGAAATATCGTTAAAACACGCTTGTGTGTAGAAATGTTCTTAGACTCGCTGGAAAAGGATACGTATCAGGCTGAAATCGCCGGAATGGGCTACAACATGTACACCCATCAGGGCGGTGTAACGCTCACTCTGTCTGGGTTTAGCGAGAAGCAGCCACAACTGCTCAATATGATTCTTGAACGTTTCCAAGCACGCGACTTTAGTCCAACACGCTTCGAAACCATCAAGCATCAATTGCTCAGAAACTGGAACAACGCGTCGCAAGATCGCCCTATTTCGCAGCTGTTTAATGCAATGACTGGGATACTTCAACCAAATAACCCGCCCTATTCCGTGTTAATTGAAGCGCTAGAAACGATAGAGGTCGATGAGCTCTCCTCTTTTGTTCAAGCAATCTTGGCGGAACTTCATGTTGAGATGTTTGTGTATGGCGACTGGAAAAAAGCCGATGCACACAAGATGGCTGAAACGCTAAAAGATGCACTGCGTGTTCAAGATCAGGCTTACGAAGAGTCACTGCGTCCGCTCATCATGCTGGGTGAAAACGGTAGCTTCCAACGTGAAGTGGTGTGTAACCAAGATGATTCGGCGATCGTGGTTTATTACCAATGTCCTGATATTTCGCCTAAAAACATCGCGCTGTATTCACTGGCAAACCATTTGATGTCGGCCACTTTCTTCCATGAGATACGAACCAAGCAGCAGCTAGGTTACATGGTCGGCACCGGCAATATGCCGCTCAACCGACATCCCGGTATTGTGTTGTATGTGCAATCACCGAATGCTGCCCCTGCTGACTTATTAGCCTCGATAGATGAGTTCCTCAATGCCTTTTACATGGTGCTGTTGGAGCTAAACGACTATCAATGGCACAGCAGTAAACGCGGCCTCTGGAATCAGATTTCGACACCAGATACGACTTTACGAGGACGAGCTCAGCGCTTATGGGTTGCGATAGGCAATAAGGATGTTGAGTTCAACCAGAGAGAGCGCGTATTAGAAGACCTTAAAGGGTTAACTCGCTCAGACATGATGCGTTTTGTTGTGAGTCAGCTTAAACCTCGTACGGCGAATCGCCTGATTATGCATGCCCACGGTAATGCTCATAATGAGGAAGAGAAGCTATCGGCAGGTGTTGAAATTGGCTCTATTGATGAGTTTCAGTTACGCCCGAAAGATACTGAGCTTGGCTGATAAAGCTTGAATAAAAACCATAAGGTTGATGTGAAAGCATCAACCTTTTTTATTGGATGCAGCCCAAAAGCAGATCTCCTATTACGCTCCTTCGTCGCTTTAGGAGATGACGGTAGTTTTGATTGAGGTGTGTTTGACCACCTTTATAATCAACACAATAGATTAATTTTTATACCTCAATCGTTATTCCCAAGAAAGAGAAACGACCGAGTTGGAAATATCCCACACCGACCAAGCCTACCAAACAGAACAAATCCCTCTACTCGTCATTCCCGAGAGGGAGGAACGACTGAGTCGGGAATCTCCCACACCGGACAAACACCACCTGACAGAACACATCACTACCCCGTCATTCTCGAGAAGGAAGAATGACTGAGTCGGGAATCCCCCACACCAAGCCAACGCTACCAGACAGAACACATCACTCTCCCACGTCATTCCCGAGAAGGAGGAACGACTGAGTCGGGAATCTCACTCCTTTAGCATATCTCCATAAAAATAAAGCCCGCATCAATCGCTTGATGCGGGCTTCTTAATCAATGAATTAGAGAGTTACTTGTAGAAAGACTCACCCAAACCAGCGCGTGTCAGTAGGCCATCACATGGCGCAAAACGATCACCGTACTTCTTAGCGAAGTCGTTCATCATCTCAACCAGTGACTTAATGCCGATTTGATCCATATAACGGAACGGACCTCCTAGAAATGGCGGGAAACCGATACCGAAAATCGCACCGATATCACCATCACGAGGGCTGCGGATAATGCCGTCATCCAAACAACGAACCGCTTCGTTTAGCATAGGTAACACACAGCGCATCGCGATATGGTTATCGCTCAACTTAGGATCTGGTTGCAGCTTAAGCAGCTTGTAAACTGACTTATCGACTTCCTTCTTCTTCCCTTTGTAAGTGTAGAAACCTTTACCACTCTTACGGCCTTTACGGTTGTCATTCAAAAGAATGTCGAACACATCAGGGCCTTGGAAACGATCGCCAAGCTCATTCACTAAAATAGGAATGATCTTCGCACCGATATCAACACCCACCTCATCTAATAAGGTGATAGGGCCAACCGGGAAACCGAAGTCCAATAACGTGCTGTCGAGCTTTTCAATCGGCTCGTTCGCTAGCAGTAAATGCGCAGCTTCATTCATGTACGGAGCAAGAATACGGTTCACGTAGAAGCCAGCGGTGTCTTTCACAACAATCGGGGTTTTGCCTTGCTTCTTCGCTAATGCAACCACCGTCGAGATCGTCTCTTCTGACGTTGTTTCATGAGGAATAACTTCAACCAGCGGCATTTTCTCTGCAGGGCTGAAGTAGTGAAGACCGACAACGTTTTCTGGTCGCTGTGCCTTCTCTGCAATCTTATGGATTGGTAACGAAGATGTGTTGGTCGCAAAGATCGTCTCTGGCTTGGCATTGGCTTCGATGTCCGCAACCATTGACTGCTTAAGGTCGAGGTCTTCAAATACCGCTTCAATCACCACATCGGTGTGATTAAAGCTAGTAAAGTCGATACCACCAGAAAGCTGAAGCATCTTACTTTCAAGACCCGCCCTGCTCAGAATGCGACGCTTACGCTGCTTATCGAACAACTTGAAGTTGTAGTTAAGCGCGTTCAGCACACCTTCATTGGAAACGTCTTTGATACGAACTGGCACTTTAGCCTTAGCAACGCTGACATGGCTGATACCTGCGCCCATAAGACCCCCGCCAAGCACACCAACACGCTTAACCGCTTTTGGTTCTGCGTCTGCGCCGTGCTCTTTTTTCATTTCCGTAGTTGCAAAGAAAATCGAACGAAGGGCTTTAGATTCAGAAGTCATAACCAGTTCTGAGAAACGCTTCGCTTCATACTGAAGGCCTTTGTCAAAGCCGTTCTCAAGGCCATAACGAATCACGTCTAGAATCGCATCTGCTGCTGGGTAATTGCCACGTGTTTTCTGATTTGTCTTCTTAGAAGCTTGCTCAAAAATCACTTTACGACCAAGGCCGTTACGTGAAATTAGCTTCTCTTTGGTCGACGCTTGGCTTTTCGATGCTAGACGCTTACCTTTTTTACTGCCCGTATTCTTTTCAACAAAGCTTTTAGCGACTTCAAGCAGGATAGTTTCAGGCACACAAGCATCCACAACACCGAGCGATTTCGCTTTCTTAGCGCGCAGTTGCTTGCCCGTTAGGATTAGGTCGAGCGATGGCAGCAAACCGATAAGGCGAGGTAGACGCTGTGTACCGCCAGAACCCGGCAATAAGCCTAGTTGTACTTCTGGCAGACCAAGACGAGTCTTATCTGAATCGGTACATACACGGTAATCACACGCCAGTGCGAGCTCTAAACCACCGCCTAAACATGGGCCGTGAATCGCTGCGACTACTGGGTACGGCAGTTCAGACAGAGTTTGGAACATCTCCTGCCCTTGGCGAGCCAGAGACTGTGCTTCGTCAGCCGTTTTACACGCATCAAGCATTCTTACATCAGCGCCAGCGATAAAGTTATCTGGCTTAAGAGAATGAACGATTAGGCCCTTAACGCGGCTTTGCTTTTCTTTGAGTTGCTCGAAGATGGCTTTCATTTCTTCAGCAAAAGCCGCTTGCAGCGTGTTCATTTTCTCGTTCGGCACATCAATCGCTAACCAAGCAATATCTTGCTCATCGATATTAAGAGAAAATGCTGCCGATTTCTTTTTGGTTGATTCAGTCGCAGACGTTGAATCTGATTGAGCGACTGTTTCGTTTTCTGTTGTTGCATCAAGAGTCGTAGACATTATTCTACCTCCAAGATCATTGCAGCACCTAAACCACCAGCCGCACAAGCTGTGTTCAGTGCCAAGCCGCCACCGCGACGTTTCAGTTCACGTAATGTTTGAGTCATCATGCGCGCGCCAGTCGCTGCAAATGGGTGTCCGTAAGCAATCGAGCTACCCAGCACGTTGAACTTCTCCATATCAATCTCACCGATCGCTTTATCGCGGCCAAGATTCTTCTGTGCAAACTCATCGCTCGCAAACATTTTAACGTTAGCCAAGACTTGGGCTGCGAATGCTTCGTGCATCTCGATCAGTGTTAAGTCTGACAACTCTAAACCTGTGTTCTTCAATACTTGTGAGGTCGCGTAAGTCGGGCCCATCAACATGTCCGTTTCAACACCAATCGCTGAGAACGCATAACCACGAATATAACCAAGCACTTCTAAGCCTAGTTCTTTCGCTTTACCTTCGCGCATCAACATCACTGCCGCACCGCCGTCAGTCAGCGGCGTAGCATTGGCTGCCGTTACACTGCCGTACTTTCTATCAAAAGCAGGACGCAGCTTAGCGTAACCTTCAACCGTTGAGTCGTGGCGAATGTTGTTGTCTTCCGCTAGGTACTTTTTGTAAGGCGCCGGGAATGCAGTCATCACTTCGTCTTTAATCTTGCCTTCTTTCCATGCCTGAGAAGCCAAAGAGTGAGAACGGTGAGCAAGTGCGTCTTGAGCTTCGCGAGTAATACCATGCGTCTTCGCCATTTGCTCAGCCGTTTGTCCCATGGATAAACCGGTCGAGTACTCTGCAACTGCAGGTGGTACTGGCATCAAATCTTTTACGGAAAGTGTTTTAAGAATCTTCAGCTTTTGACCCATAGTTTTCGTTTTACTCAGCGCTAATAGATTTGCCGCTAACTTTTTCGAAACACCGATAGGCAATACAGAAGAAGAGTCCGCACCGCCCGCAATACCGACATCAATCGTGCCTGCCATAATGCTTTCGGTCACGTTAACTGCCGCTTGGAAGCTGGTCGCACATGCTCGTGTGACACTGTAGGCATCGGTATTAATGTCCATGCCTGTGCCCAACACGATTTCACGCGCAATGTTCGGCGCTTCTGGCATTTGCACGACTTGGCCGAACACAACTTGTTCGATAAGCGCAGGATCGACATCCGTTCTTGCAAGCATTTCGCTTACAACCATTTTGCCTAGGTCAACCGCAGGCACTTGGCTAAATTCTGTGCTCTGACGAGCAAATGGGGTTCGTAATCCAGCGACAACGGCAACACGTTCTCCAGAACGCGTTTTGACTTCCTGTTTGCCCATGGTTTCTCCTTAAAGTTAAGAGGTCTGACCTGAAGCATTGTAAAGAAGTTGTTAATTAAATCAAACGAGCGTTTAAATAAACGTGATACGAGTATCTCACTGTTTGAAAATATAACTGCACATTCAGGCGAACCTTTTTGGGGGAAAGGTTGTCGTAAGAGACTAAACTATTGTAAGCCAAGACTGTTATCGCAATGTAGAGAATGGTTTTCTTGAGGCAAAAAAAAACCACACAAAGCTGTGTGGTCGGAATGTATATAAAGCAATTAACTTAGCGCCAATTGAAATAATCAGTTTCCTGATTAGGAGAAAGTAAAGTCAGCCTTCAAAAGGAAGTGTCGTCTTGCTCAACATGCTAGCCACGAATGACTAACTAGACGACAAGGTGTACTATAACGGGTTCGAGGCCTTAGATTTTGAAGTAGATCAATTTTAATGTGATTTTACGATTTCCTGCCGATCGTTAGCTCTAAAAATATAAAAACGAAGCACAACGTATAGAGGACAGCTATACGCAGAGCAATTATGGAGGCTCGTGTGTCAATAATAAAAATGTTTGGAAAGAAAACAGCCAAGCGTCCGGTCAACTCTGATATGGACAAACAAAGAAAATACGAAGCGCTCGTGCGTGCCTATCATCGTGACCTCTTTCGCTACGCCTATTGGTTATGCAAAGACAAAAGCATTGCCGAAGACTTAGTTCAAGAAACTTGCCTTCGTGCATGGAAGTCACTCGATAGCCTTCAAGATGAAAAAGCCGCTAAATCTTGGCTAATTACCATCTTGAGACGCGAGAACGCTCGACGTTTTGAACGCAAACAGTTTGATCTGGTTGATATCGACGATCACGGTAACGATGCTAGTGTCAGTGATGACCCGCACCATCAACATCAGTGGTTGCAAGCCCAGATCATGAAACTTGAAATTGATTACCGTGAACCTCTCTTCTTGCAAGTGATTGGTGGTTTTAGTGGTGATGAGATTGCCGATATTCTCGATCTCAACAAAAACACGGTGATGACACGTTTATTCAGAGCTCGAAATCAGTTGAAAGAGCTATTGGATACAGAAGAGGCAGAGAGGGGGCAACATAATGGATGATTTGGAATTTCGTCGTCGTGTATTGTCGGAACCTAAACAACGTACACAAGATATTGTTGATGCGGCTGCGAATAGCGAAGCCAATAGTAACTTCTTAGACGATGTACTAGCACTTGATAAACAGATCCACTCTGCGATGAATGTGGATGTGCCAGACGATCTTGCTGATCGTATTCTGTTCAATCAGACCTCAAGCGAAGAAAGCAAAGTAGTAAGGCCTACGTTTGCGAGACGAGCAATGGCAATGGCTGCCTCGGTAGCGTTTGTTGCTGGTTTATTAGTTGGCCAAGTGAATTGGGGCAACGCATTCGTTTCACCAGCTCAAGCTAGTTTGGTTGATACAGCGATGAAGCATGTTGTTGATGAAAAGAGTTTTGTTAGTTCCATCGATGAACAGGTCACATCGCAGCAAATCAACGCAAAAATGAACCCATTTGCTTTTCAGTTTGATGATGCTTTCCCTTACCACGTCTATTACCTAAACCACTGTGGCTTTGGTAAATCCAACGCAGTACATATGGTCTTCCAAGGCGCAAAAGGCAAAGTAACGTTGTTTTTAACCAGTATTCCGACAGACAAACCTATCGACTTTGATGAAAAAGGCATGTCCGGCTCAGTAACACCCGTCGATGGTAGCAGCTTAATCCTTGTGGGTGAAAATGGTGAGGATGTTTCCAAAATCGCCGAAAAGCTGACAAAAATGATCAAACCAATGAGCTAATTCGCTCTTAAAGCCCCGCCACAAAAGGCCCAGCAATTATATTACTGATATTGCTGGGTTTTATTTATAAATAAACCGAAAAACCATTCACACCACCAATACATCTAGAGTTAAAGCTCTAAAAAACAGCATTTCGCACCATTTTCGTGCCAGATAGGCGTCATTTCCATAATTTTCCACTCAAAATTTCCAATGGTCGGATTTGTATATCGTATACTTGCGAATAGGATCAGCCACCATTGAGCAATTGCTCAAATTAATCGCCCTGTAGAGGCGGATATATAAAGGAATAAATGAATGACTACCAACAACACGCGTCTGTTTAAAAAGTCTCTTTTAGCAGTAACAATTACACTAGCGTCTTCGCAAGCGATGGCAGCAGGTTTCCAACTTAACGCACAATCAGCTACCGGCATCGGCCGTGCTTTCGCTGGTGATGCAGTAATCGCAGATAACGCGTCAGTAATGGCACGTAACCCTGCAGCAATGGCACTATTTGATAAAACTGAGCTGTCTCTTGGTTTTGAAAGCATTACATCTATGATCGAAGTTAAAGACGTAGAGTACGTTGGTGGTGCAATTCCAGTAGGCGATACAGATGATGTAGGTGATACGTCAATCGCTCCGAACATCCACCTTATCGTTCCAGTAAATGATAAGTTTGCTTGGGGTGTGAACGCTTACTCAAACTTCGGTACTAAAACAGAGTTTGATGACAGCTACCCTGCGGCTGAATACGGCGGCTTAACGGATGTTAAGAGTATTAACTTCGGCCTTGCAGGTTCATACCGACTAAATAACCAATGGAGCTTCGGTGCTGGTTTAGACCTGATCTATGGGCAAGGTACAATGAAGCGTAGCTCAGGTGCCGGTATGGTTCCTGGTGGCCTTCCAGTTGGAACACCTTTACTAAACGTAGATGAAGCTGACGGTTGGGCTGTAGGCTTTAACGTTGGTACCGTTTACGAGTTAGATGAAAATAACCGTTTTGGTCTATCTTACCGCTACAGCCCTGAAATCACGGCTAAAGACGATAAAGGTCAAGAGATCACTCTTCCTCTACCGGACATTGCTGAATTCTCTGGTTACCACAAAATTGAAGACACTAAATTTGCAGTCCACTACTCAGTACAATGGATCGGCTGGGGTGACTTCGACCAAATCGAATTCGAAAACTTGTCTCAAGGTCTAATCCAAGGTACTTACAATAAAGAATACCAATGGCAAGATGGCTGGCACTATGCCATTGGTGGTACTTACTACCTAAACGACACTTGGACTCTTCGTACTGGTTACATGTACGACACAAGCGCACAAGACGAGCTGACTTCAATTTCTGTACCTGACTCTGATCGCCAATGGCTATCTGCTGGTTTCACTTACCACATTGATACAGCGTCAAACGTAGACTTTGGCTTTACCTACCTACTAGGTGATGACGTAGATGTTACGGAGACTTCTTCAGGAACTCCGCTTACAGCAACGACACATGCTGATGCTATACTACTAGGCCTGCAGTACAGCCGTAGCTTCTAATATAAGCTAGGTTATAAATCTCCAAAGGGTCGCATTATGCGACCCTTTTTTATTACCTAAACCACTGACCTTTATCATTTTAGGCTTACAACTGTAGCCTGCAAGGCCAATATATGGCTACAAGTGTACGCTCAAATTTCGCAACACAGCCGAAACATTTAGATTATTTCTCTAATAATTAAACACATTTACTCATTAAATCCCTAAAACACTGTTTTATTCGAATTTCATTTTTAAAGTAATGACTCTAAAAGTAGAATCACGCCACTAAATACTTATGATTCAGCGAACATAATAATGAAAATGAATAAGACTCTTCTATCTGCTGCAGTGGCAGTTGGACTACTTTCGACTTCTACCGTAACTCACGCGGCAGGTTTTCAACTAGCAGAATACTCAGCGACCGGTCTTGGCCGCGCATACGCTGGTGAAGCAGCAATGGCTGACGGTGCAGACGCACAATGGCGTAACCCTGCTATGCTGACTTACCTAGAAGGCACTCAGGTTTCTGTTGGTGCTATCTATGTTGATCCAAATATTGATATCGATGGAACGTCTACTTCAGTTGGTGGTGCTTCAACGACTCCATCAAATTCAAGTGATTTCGCTCACAGCGCAGTGATCCCAAACTTCTACGTTTCTCATAAGTACAACGACAAGTTCGCATTAGGTTTTGCTGCTGGCACTAACTACGGTATGGAAACAGACCTAGGTAAAGACTTTGGTGGCGCTAACCATGGTAACGAAGCAAGTGTTACTACGATGGAGCTAAACCTAAACGCAGCTTACCAAGTACTTGAAAGCGTATCTATTGGTGGTGGTATTCGTTACATCATGGCTGAAGGTAGCTTTGGGGCGGTATCAGCAACAACAATCCCAACCATGGTAAACCAAGGTGATGCACTTAAATACATGGAAGGTGATGATACTGCATGGGGTTGGCAAGTCGGTACTGCTTGGCAGATCAATGAAAGCAACCGTCTAGGCTTCACCTACAAATCTGAAGTAGATCTAACATTGGAAGGTCACGCAGAAGGTCTTGCTTTTGATTCCGTAGCAAACGCAATTGGTGGACCAGTTAAATCTAAGTACAACGGTTCTATGGCATTAGCTCTTCCTGCTACAGCAGAATTGGCAAGCTTCCATCAACTATCAGATAAAATCGCTGTACATGCGAGCGTTAACTGGACTAATTGGAGCAGCTTTGAAGAACTAGTAGCTGACATCCCTGAATTCGGCCCTGCTCGAACTCAAGATATCAAGCAAGAGAACTGGGAAGACAACTACCGCTTTGCGATCGGTACAACTTACCAAATGACACCTAAATTAGCTCTGCGCTCTGGTATTGCGTACGATACTTCAGCGGTAAGCGAAGAGCACCGTACTGCGACGATTCCGGAAACAGACCGAACTTGGCTAAGTATTGGTGCAGGCTACCAATGGTCTGAGCAACTAACACTAGACGCTGGTTTCACTTACATCCTAGCGAAAGACGCAAAAATGGTTGAAGATGACGCAAGTTCTGCGCCATTTGGTGGTGACTTCGAAGGTGAAGTGACTGGTAGCATCTGGTTAGTGGGTATCCAAGCTAACTACCGCTTCTAATCTGTTTTACTTAATCTAAGTAACAAGCATTAAAAAGGCTCGATGTTGTATCAACATCGAGCCTTTCTTTTATCTATTGCTAAATCATGTTTCTAGTAATCTTCTAGATAGCCATCGATGAAATCTTCCTCTTCAAGGTCGACCTCTTCAGGTTCAATCTCGGCTTTGAAATCACGACGTTGAATGTAAACATCACGCGTTAATGCATATGGATCAGGAGAGTTATCCAACAGCGCTTCTTGCGACACTAACTGAGCACGTGTTTCCATACCCTCAAATGCCCACTTGCCTAAGCTAGCCCAAAAGTTCAAGAAAGACAGAGGCACATACATACCATCAACGGTTTCAGTTACTTCACGCGTTGTTATTGGGCCATAACCCGGTACCATGAAGTACGGACCATTCCCTACCCCGTAATGACCAATCGCATCAGAGAACGACTTATCATCGTATTTGGTAATCCCCGCTTCGCTGGCAATATCGATTAAGCCTAATAAACCAATCGTTGAGTTAATCCAAAAACGATTAAAATGGTCGAGTGCTTTTTCACCATTGCCCATAATAAGATTATTCACCATGCTTGATGGTTCGTCTAAGTTGGCTAGAAAATTGGAGATACCAGAACGCACTGGCACAGGGGTGTAGTCAACATAAGCGAGGGAAACAGGACGAACTAAATAAGGATCTAGATATTCGTAGTTGATATCCCACATCGCTCGGTTGAAGCCTTCAAAAGGATCATTCGGGTGGGACTCTTCGACGTATTCAGAGGTTTCGAGGTTATCATCGTTAACACTTTCGTCCGGCGCACTTGAACACCCAACCGTTAAGCTTGCGATAAAAAGTAAACTCGAGAGTCTTAAAACACTGGCAGACATATCACCTTTTCCATAAGGAATAATAAAAAAGGCCAGCAATCGCTGGCCTCAATTGTTTGGCTAAGTCTATACCGTTTATCTACAAATCGGAATAGCTAACACCTATGCAAAGTGATGATTAATATTGCTTATTGATATCAATGGTGACTGGAGCGCCCAATTCAACCACTTCACTTTCACCGTACCAATCGCCTTCGCGAGTTGAAACGTTGCCGTCTGTATCAAGCCTAGCTCTAACCATCAGAGTTTCAAGGCTAGACAGCTCTTGCCCTTCCAGCATGCTGTTGCCATCATCTAGCACAACAGTACGAGGGAAAGTCCCTAGTGGGTAACGAGCGGCTGCGATAGGCATTGGAGAACCATCCGCTCTGTGTACTGACACAATTAACACTGAGTTAGGGTCAGCATTCACGTCTGCAGATAGATCGAGCGTTACAGCAACAGTCTTACCTTGGTCGACACCCATAGTGTCACCCATTTTCTTCTGAGCACTTTCAATACTGCGCGAAAGCATTTCATAGCGACTGTCTTGTGGACCAATCATCTGTTGCATGATGCTCCAGTACTTCACAGCACCTGGATAGTCTTGACGCTCAAATGCATCGAACGCTAGCAGTGAGAACACACGAAGGTCGACGTAATCGTTTTGAATCAAACGGCTCAAAATCAAACGAGCTTGGTTTTGATCAGCTTCATCAGGTGAAAGCATCAGAGCTTGTGCGAAACCTAACTGAACATCTTCATTCTTAGGTTCAAGCTTGTAAGCTCGTTCCATAGAGTCTTTTGCTGTTTCAGCATCACGGTTAGCCAGTGCAATACGACCGAGTAGTAACCAACCTGTTGAATCTTTTGGTTGGTAATGCAGACGAGTACGAAGCGCCAGAGTCAAATCTTCCAGCTCATCATCCGTTAGTGCACCACCTTCCGATGACATTAGCTTTTTAGACAATTCAGGAAGATTCGAGCTCACTTCTTGCCAGTGTTGAACTTTGTCCAATGCACCGAACTTAAAGTACATACCATAAGTCACAACGACGACAAGAATGATCGACGGTACAACCACACCAAGCGTAGAGATTTGAGTCTTCTTCATCTCTTCTTGTGCAGGAACATCATCAAGCAGAGACTGTTTCAAATCAGCGATCAGTTCTTGTTGGTTATCAACAAGACCTTCCTCTGCTTCTACTTCTAACTCGACAAGACGGTCTTTATAGAATGCTTTGTTCAACTCGTCGCGAAGCATTTCATCATTGTTTGCCTTCTTATTAATGAAAGGCAGAACAATTAAGAAAATTGCCGCTAGCGAAAGGATAATGGTAGAAATCCAAAATAGAGTCATTACTTCTTATCTCCGTCGTTCTCTTCATCGAGTAACGCTTTTAAGCGAGCTTCTTTGTCTGCATCCCAGTCTTTATCTGACTCTACTGCTGCTTTTGATTTTGACTTTCTGCTTCGTAAAATAATCAAACCAAATCCAAACACAACAACCGCAAACGGACCAATCCAAAGGATCGATGTAGCTAGTGTCAGTGGTGGATTGTAAGTCACAAAGTTACCGTAGCGAGCAATCATGTAATCAATGATATCTTGCTTCGACTTGCCGTCTTTTGTCATCTCGTACACTTTTTGGCGTAAGTCGACCGCTAGCTCAGCATTCGAATCACCAATCGTGTTGTTCTGACATTTAGGGCAACGTAGCGTATTACTCAACTCTTTGAACTGCTGTTCTTGATCCACAGTTTCAAATTCATGGAACTCGATAGGCGCAGCAGAAACAGTCGCTGAGATTGCGAACGTTGCGAATAGAGTAATCAGTGCCTTTCTAATCATTTCGATTCCTCCAACAACTCTTGATACATCGGCTCAAGCGTCGATGCCCAGTTAGTTGGGTTCACGTCACCAACATGGCGGTAGCGAACTACGCCGTTAGCATCGATTAGGAAAGTTTCAGGCGCGCCATACACGCCAAGGTCAAGACCTAGCATGCCATTGCCATCGAATAGGCTGATTAAGTAAGGGTTACCCAGCTCTTTTAACCAACCAACGGCTTTGTTGCGATCATCTTTGTAGTTAAGACCAATGATCTTAACGCCTTGATCCGCAAGCTTGTTCAGGTAAGAGTGCTCTGCATAACAAGTAGGACACCAAGTCGCCCACACGTTAAGAAGCAGTGGCTCACCTTTAAAGATCGCTTGATCATGAAACTTTCCTGGTTGTTCTAAGTCTTCTAGACCGAACTCAGGAACAGGCTTACCAATCAATACTGATTCAAGCTTAGTCGGGTCATCGCCCGACTGGTTGCGCATTAATTGCGTGGCAAAGATTCCAGCTAGAACCATGAACGCAATCAATGGAATGAATAAAATCTTCTTGTTCATTCGAATTAAGCCTCCTGCTCTTCAGCCGACTTTTTTGTTGGCTTACGGAAACGGTAACGACGGTCACTGATAGCAATAGCACCACCAATCGACATAATCAAAGAACCAGTCCAGATCCAACGTACAAATGGTTTGTAGTAGATGCGTACAGCCCAAGATTTGTTGTCGTCTAAACGTTCACCCATTGCGATGTAAAGGTCGCGCGTTACGCCACGGTCAATCGCTGCTTCTGTCATCATAGACTTAGCTGTGGTGTAGAAACGTTTTTCAGCGTGAAGCGTGTTGATGTATTTGCCTTCTTTTGTAATTTCAAAGTCAGCAATGTAACCATCATAGTTAGGACCATCTTTGTCACGAACCCCTGTAAACAGGAAGCTGTACTCTTCAAGCTGGTAGCTTTCACCTGGCGCCAGACGTACATCGCGTTCGATGCTGTAGTTTTGCACCATCGCGATACCAATCACTGTCACAGCCAAACCAATGTGACCACACATCATTGCCCAGTGGCTACGAGGTAGCTTAGTTAGACCTTTCAGGAATGTATGACGGTGAGTCGCACGCTCATGTAGCTCAAAGCCGTGCATGAAGATGATCCAGAACGCCATTACCCAACCAGCAAACGCAGTACCACTGAAGCGGTCAGCCAGTAAAGCAACCATTAGCGCACTCAAGCCAAGTGAGAATGCACCTGAAATCAGCATTGGTTTAACAAGCTTAGATAGGTTGTCACGTTTCCAGCGGATCAGAGGACCGATACCAAGCAGGAACGAGAACGGGATCATTAACCAGAAGAACAACATGTCAAAGAATGGTGCACCGATAGATACCGAGCCCAAGCCTAACTGTTTGTGAACTAATGGCAGTAGCGTACCGACTAATACAACGACAAGCGCTGCAATCAATAAGATGTTGTTACCAAGCAATGCATTTTCACGAGAAACCAAATCGAAGTTACCGCGAACACGAACCGATGCGCCTTTAACGGCGAATAACAGCAGTGAACCACCGATAACAAAGACTAGGAAACCTAGAATAAACATACCACGAGCAGGATCCGACGCGAATGCATGAACCGATACCAAGATGCCCGAACGAACTAGGAATGTACCTAGTAAGCTTAGCGAGAATGCAGAGATAGCCAGCAGTACTGTCCAAGCTTTAAATGTGCCACGCTTTTCGGTTACCGCTAGAGAGTGCATTAGAGCAGTACCAGCCAACCAAGGCATGAATGAAGCGTTTTCTACTGGATCCCAGAACCACCAGCCACCCCAGCCAAGTTCGTAGTAAGCCCACCATGAACCTAGTGCGATACCTACCGTTAGGAATAACCAAGCTGCGATTGTCCAAGGACGCGACCAGCGAGCCCATGCCGTATCAAGACGACCACTCATTAGAGAAGCGATTGCGAAAGAGAACGCAACAGAGAAACCTACATAACCCATGTAAAGCATTGGCGGGTGAATAATCAAACCCGGGTCTTGCAGTAGTGGGTTCAAGTCACGGCCATCTACAGGGAAGAAAGGCAATGTACGTAGGAACGGGTTAGACGTTACGATAATGAACAGCAAGAAGCCGACCGTAATCAAACCCATGATAGCCAGTACGCGAGCAACAGACTCTTGAGGCATACCACGGCTAAACGTCGCTACTGCAACCGTCCAACCCGCTTGGATAAGAACCCAAAGCAGTAATGAACCTTCGTGAGCGCCCCAAACCGCCGTAATTCGGTAGTACCAAGGCAGTTGGCTATTCGAGTTACTTGCTACGTATTGAATCGTAAAATCATTTGTGTAGAACGCGTAACACAGGATAAAGAACGAAATCGCTAAGAATCCGAACATACCCCACGACAACGGTCGTGCGCTGTTCATCAATAATGTGTTATTTCGAGCGGCTCCATACAGTGGGAGCACGCTTAGCAGCAATGCAAGTCCCAAGGACAGGATCATCGCAAAATGGCCGATCTCGGCTATCATTGAGCATTTCCTTCTTTTTGTTCAGTCGTGTATTGCAAAGGCTCATGGGTTTTCTTCATTGCTTCCGCAACTTCAGAAGGCATGTACTCTTCATCGTGCTTTGCCAACACCTCAAACGCTTCGATTGTCGTTGCATTTTTAAGAACACCCTGAGCAACAATACCTTGGCCTTCACGGAAAAGATCAGGAAGGATGCCATCGTATAGAATTGTTACTTTAGGGCCTACATCTTGCAAATCAAAGCTTACACGTAGTGATTCATTGTCACGGCTTACAGAGCCGACTACGACCATGCCACCAATACGTAGGCGTTGACCAACTTCAGGTTTCTTACCATCTTTGCCGTTGACCAGCTCAGTTGGTGTGTAGAACAGATCCATGTTCTGGTTAAGTGCGTAAACCATCAATCCAACAGTCGCACTGATACCAAAAAAGATCGCTAAGACAATGCCCAGCCTCTTTTTACGTCTTGGGTTCATAGAGTGTTCTCCATATTTTTTGCTGCATCGATACGAGCTTGACGATCAATCTTAGCTTGTACTTCATTTAGTAATTGCTTACCACGACGAACGCTTACGACCAGTAAAATGATCATCGCGAGGAATGTGATTCCAAATGCACTCCATACATACGAGGCATAGCCTCCCATGGCAAAGAAATCACTCAAAGATTCAAAATACATAATTACCTACCCTACTACGCTTTTTCAGCCGCAAGCTTGCGAACCCATGGACGGTGACTTTCTTTACTGATGATTTCGTTACGGAAACGAACCATAGTCACAGCACCAAAGAAAAAGGCGAAGCCGAAGATGTTAAGAAGAAGCGGCCATAACATGTCACTTGAAATAGAAGGCTTGTCGAACTTAGTGATTGTCGCGCCTTGGTGAAGTGTGTTCCACCACTCTACTGAAAAGTGAATGATAGGTAGGTTGATGACACCAACGATAGCCAAAATGCCTGCCGCTTTGGCTGCTGTTTTTTGGTCGTCAAAAGCGTGGTGAAGTGCAATCACACCTAAGTATAAGAATAGAAGAATCAGCTCTGAGGTTAAACGCGCATCCCAAACCCACCAAGCACCCCACATTGGTTTACCCCAAACAGCGCCGGTTAATAACGCAATGAAGGTAAACACAGCACCAATCGGTGCCATCGCCAGTGCGGCCATGTCTGATAGCCTTACCTGCCATACCAACCCGATAAAGGCAGCAATCGCCATCGACATGTAAACACCCATCGACCAGATTGCAGACGGCACATGGATGTAGATGATACGGAAGCTATCGCCTTGTTGGTAATCAGAAGGCGCAAATGCAAGCCCCCACACGGTACCGACGGATAGACACAATAGCGCTAGGATCGAAAACCATGGCAAAAGTTTACCAGCAAGCTGATAAGAGGTTTCTGCTTTGGCATAGGGATGGAGCCATTTCCACATGTTGTAATCTCACTCTTACTTCATATTGCTTACAGCTATTAAAGCTATAATTATAATAATTTTATTTGTCTTGCTTTCAGTTTTACTGACTCTATGAGTCCAATCGACACGTTTGGTTCACATTGGCTATACGATAACGGAACCCCAATCAGTTCACACTCACTCTAAGTGCGGCACTGATCGCAAAAGGTGTCATAGTCATCGCACCCATTAACATTGCCCCAAGCACCGCCAATTGACCGTTGTATGCAACGCCCAAAGCCGCAGCGTCAATCGCTGACGTCGCGAAGATTAAAATGGGGATGTAAAGCGGCAAGATTAACAGGCTTAACAGGACTCCGCCCTTCTGTAACCCAACGGTTAACGCAACACCAATCGCACCAATAAAACTCAATGCGGGTGTTCCTACCAGCAAGGTCAACACAACTGAGAGCCATGTATCAAAATCTAAAGACAACAAAACAGCCAATAATGGGCTGATTAAAATCAATGGTAACCCGGTCAACAACCAGTGTGCTATGACCTTGGACAATACTACCAACTGCAACGGGATGGGCATCAGCATCATCTGCTCAAGGGCGCCATCTTGAAAATCGTCGCGGAAAAGACGCTCTAAAGAGAGCAGTGCAGATAGCAAAGCGGCCACCCAAACTATACCCGCAGCAATACGCGCAAGTAGGTTTGGCTCGGGGCCGATACTCAAAGGGAATAGAGTGATAACAATGATGAAGAACCACAAAGGGTTAAAGATATCTGCTTGACGTCGAAATGCGATAAGCAGTTCGCGTCGGATAATCGTGGTCATTGAAGAGATCATATTACTCACCCAACTTTATTTTTCTTAGTTTCGGGCTATCAGCAAACATATCTTGGTGTGTGGTTAATAACACAATGCCACCGTTGTCTGCATGCTGAGAAAAAAGAGATTCGAGAACTTTCACGCCCTGCTTATCAATCGCAGTCAGCGGCTCATCGAGAATCCACAACATTTGCTTGCTCAACCAAAGGCGAGCCAACGCAACTCGGCGCTGTTGGCCTGCTGAAAGTTGCCCCGCAGGTACGTCTTCTCTGCCCGCAAGCCCAACTTGAGCCAGCGCGTGGTAAAGCTCTTCTTTGCTAGTACCGCCACTGTGAATCGACTGATAAAAGCTCAGGTTCTCATAAGCACTAAGCTCGCGCTTTACACCTGTTTGGTGACCAAGAAAAAGTAAATTTTGATGATACACATCTCGACTCGATTCAATAGACTCACCGTCCCAGGAGATAGTACCGTCATCGCGATCGCCTAAGCCAGTAATAATCCTAAGGAGTGTCGTTTTCCCAGTACCGTTACGACCTTCAACCTGAACCAGTTCACCTGGTTTCAATTGAAAAGACAACGATTCAAACAGAACCCTGTCGTCACGAATAGCAGTTAAATTTGAGACTTCTAGCATAGGTAAATTTAGTCGAGTAATGAGAGCGCTATAGTAGCACACCAACATGGTGACAAAACAGGACTAGGCGTTTTCGATAGAACAAAGTCGGTAAGAAACTGTTACCACCGCATCACAATTTACACATTTTCATCAACAAACAAGATATTGTCGTAGATACAAGCACTTATAAACATCGTTCTATATAGATCGGACAGGCATAAAAAAAGAAGCCGAAGCTTCTTTTAAGAGGAATACGTAATGTTCAATACGAATTAAGCGCTCAATTTAACGACGTCGAGGCGGGTCTCTGCGATCGCGAGAGGCATCGGGTTGATCATCGTACGATGAAGGGTTACTTCTCAACGAAGGGATTTTTTCCTTACCCGCGAGCTTATTCTGTAGAGACATCATTAGCTCAGCTTCCGCTTTAGGTAATTCACACTCTTCGATCAGTTCGTTTATCCCGGCACCAAGCTGAACCATTTTTGTTGCACGTGTGTACAAGCGTCCATCGGTGTCAGCATGTTCCAACTCAACAATGCGTTCATTCAAGTGCTTGATCAGATCTTGCTGTTCCGTCACTTTCTGGCCAAGGCCAACCACAACAGAGCGAACCTCAAGCAATTGCTTACTCGATTTTTGAAGCTCTTTGTCCAAGTTACGAACTTGCAGACGTGACTGATCGAGCTGCTTTTGAATCGCACGTTTTACTTTGCTAATCAAAATCAGGATAAATAACGTAAAAACCCCAACGCCTGATATCAGGGCAATAGGGCTTAAAGGAAGCGCTTCAAACATTACAGGTGAGCCATCTCATCCCATTCGTCTTCGCTTAGTAGTTTGTTTAGATCTACTAATATAAGCAGCTTGCCATCTCGGTTACTAACACCTTGGATGAACTTAGCACTTTCATCAGTACCAACACTTGGCGTTGTGTCGATTTCAGAAGAACGTAGGTAAACCACTTCAGCAACGCTATCGACTAGAATACCAATTACTTGACGCTCAGATTCAATAACGATGATACGAGTGTTGTCTGTGATTTCACCTTGCATCAAACCAAAGCGAGAACGAGTGTCGATAACAGTAACAACGTTACCACGTAGGTTGATAATACCTAGAACGTAATCTGGAGCACCCGGTACTGGAGCAATTTCGCTGTAACGCAGTACTTCACGCACTTGCATTACGTTGATGCCGTAAGTTTCTTCTTCTAGCTGGAAAGTCACCCATTGAAGTACTTCATCATTTGTTTGCTCTTTTCTTACTTCAACTTCACTCATATGAGACATAGATAATCCTCTTGCCGTCGTTACCGACCACTATTATTAACTTGATGCTTTTGTTGTACCAATCGTAGTACTAGCTCAATGCTTTTACAT
>NZ_JADDYK010000063.1:103446-104281 GCF_015163615.1 Vibrio sp. OPT18 | reverse complement strand
CTAGCCCTGCGTTTAGCATGGCGATTAATGCTTCGACATGGATCAAAGCACACATTTTTTCTTTTACCATCCCAGCGAGCCAAGGGCGTTTTCCCGCCGTTTCTCGCCAGCGTACTTTATCTGTATTCAGCAACTCGGTGCCTTTGAGCTCAGTGCCTGCAAGGCCCCACAAGCTTTCTCCAAGCATCACTATATATTGATAGTTTTCTTTGTATTCGTCACCTGATAGTTTCTCAGACATCACCCATTTTGCGGTATCGACCACATCTAGCTGACTATCACGGTTGGTTTGTAACCCCAAATACCAAGTCGGTTTACCAATAATGTGATTGACCTCTTCTAGGCGATGGATACCACCGAGTTCATCAAGCGGCACCGCAAAGGTCACACCGTTCACATCGAAATACAGTACTTGAAAATCTTCTGTGCGAACCGTACTTTCCCAAGAGGTAAACTGGTCAGCACCTCCGGCTTGAGTTTCGGGTTCAATAACTGTTTCGGGCTCAGGAACATCAACTTCAGGCTCAACAGCCTTAACTTCTACTTGTTCCGTCGCTAACTCTTCAATTTGCTGCAATTCAACAGGTGGCTCTACAACAATTGATAAATCGGGTTCTGGAAGATTCCAATCCTGAATCTCTGGCTCTTCGAACACTTGAACAGACTCAACCGCAGCATCAAACATTTGCATGTCAGCTTGCTGGGCGATTTTCTGGGTGTTCTGATCCATCAACTCATCAAGGTTCAGTTCATCAACAACATTGGTCGCCTCTAAACGACTCAGTAGTTTCTGAACATCCTCAAGGTTAGGAACCTCAAACTCAGCCGCGCGTAT
>NZ_JADDYK010000063.1:78247-103298 GCF_015163615.1 Vibrio sp. OPT18 | reverse complement strand
CTCTGGCTCTGGCTCTGGCTCTGGCTCTGGCTCTGGCTCTGGCTCTTCAGATTGTGATTCGTCGCTCGACTCGTCAACAAAAAAATCGTCAGATTCAAAGCTTTCATCACCTAACAGCGCAGTAAAGTAGTCATCCAGTGCTTGTTCACTGGATAGACTTGGCTGCGCCAATGTTGATTCTTTATTCGCGCTCATTTATCGCCAACCTTTCGAGATAAATAAGCAGCTGTTTATAAGCAAATACACCACGGCTACCCGATGCAAAATGAGAGGCTGGTAAGCGTTTTAGGCTCGCATCTCGAAACTTAGTATCTATCGGCACAGCAGATGTCCAAACTTGATTTGGATAATCATCTTTGAGCTGCGTTAATGTTTGCAGTGAGGCTTTGGTTCGCTTGTCGTACATCGTCGGGACAATCGTCACCTTAAACGGTGTTTTGCGAGACTTCTGCATGATGGTCAAAGTGCGAATCATGCGCTCTAAGCCCTTCATCGCCAAAAACTCAGTTTGTACCGGAATCAATATACGATCGCTTGCAGCCAATGCATTGACCATCATCACACCCAGAATTGGCGGGCAATCGATCAACACATAGTCATAATCGTCTTTCAAAGCGGCCAAAGCGCGTTTCAAGATCAACCCCATGCCGCTTCGATTTCCCATTACACGGTCTAATGTCGCCAAAGACATGTGAGCAGGAATAATATCGATACCTTCGACTTCCGTTTGTAAAAGCAAAGGTCTTACTGTCTGCGCGGTGAACTCACGCAACTGGAACAGATCAAACAGGCTCGATTCCACCGTATCTGAGTCGTAACCCAGATAGGTGGTCAGTGATGCATGTGGGTCAGTATCAACCAACAGAACACGGTGCCCCTTCAACGCAAGTAAACCTGCTAGAGTCACGGTCGTGGTCGTTTTACCAACACCACCTTTTTGGTTTGCAACACTCCAAACAATCATTTCGATTTACCTAAGCTAACCCAACTTCAACCAAGATCCTTTCCGCGATGCGGTCTAGAGGTAGGTCTTCAGTAGAAATGCCAGCTTTTGCTACAGCTTGAGGCATACCATATACAACACAACTGTCTTCGTCTTGTGCCCAAATCGTCGAGCCCGCAGTTTTCAACATACGCGAACCTTCTCGACCATCTGCGCCCATACCGGTCAGTATCATAGACAACACTTTGTCACCATAGATCTTCGCTGCAGAGCCAAATGTGACATCGACACAAGGCTTGTAGTTCATGCGGTCGCCGCCATCAATAATTCTTAGACGTGCAGACCCAGCTCGGCCATCAACCATCATCTGTTTACCACCCGGAGCAAGATACGCCACTCCAGGTTTTAACACATCACCGTCTTGCGCTTCACGAACTTCAATCTTACACAAGGTGTTCAAGCGACTAGCAAAAGCCGCTGTGAATGTTGCTGGCATATGCTGAACTAACACAATTGGATGTGGGTAGTGTGCAGGGATGCGAGTCAAAATCTTCTGTAGAGCAACAGGGCCGCCAGTCGACGTACCAATGGCTGTTAATTGATACTTCTTACCTGACGCTCTGAATTTCGCCGTTGATGCAACCGCAGGCTTCGCTGTCGAAGTCGAAGCTGCTGTTGAAATCGGCTGGCGCAATGGCGTAGATGTTGAAGTCGTTGCTGTCGCTCTCGGCGCAATAGGAGCACGACGCATAAATGCACGCTTTGCAGCAATCTGAATTACACGTTGTTGAAGCAATGCAACTGCATCGTCACGGTTACGTGCAATGTCTTCAAACTTCTTAGGTAGGAAGTCGAGAGCACCTGCATCTAACGCATCTAACGTTGCTCTCGCTCCATCATGCGTTAACGATGAAAACATCAAAATAGGCGTTGGAGACGCGGCCATGATCTCACGAACGGCAGTGATGCCGTCCATGACAGGCATTTCAATGTCCATCGTGATTACGTCAGGTCTTAGCTGTTTCGCTTTCTCAACGGCTTCTTTACCGTTTACTGCTACATCAATGACTTCTAGGCGAGCCTCTGAGTTGATGATCTCGCTAACGCGACGACGAAAGAAACTCGAATCATCAACGACTAATACTTTAATCGCCATATTTATCCTTAAATTAAATTCTTGACGCAGCTGCGTACTGCTTCAACAAGTCCGGCACATCTAGAATCAATGCAATGTGTCCGTCACTTGTAATTGTCGCGCCTGCCATTCCTGGCGTGCCTTGCAGAAGCTTATCAAGCGGCTTGATCACGACTTCTTCTTGACCGATGAGCGTATCGACAACAAAACCAACACGTTGGCTACCAAGTTGTACGATAACAACATGGCCGTGCCCTTTACGCAGTTCAACAATACCCGCTTTAGGTGCAAGCCAGTTTTGCAAGTAGAACAACGGAATAGACTTATCGCGAACGATGATCGTCAGCTGACCATCAACCACGTTTGTGCGGCTTAAATCTAGGTGGAAGATCTCGTTAACCGATGCCAATGGCAACGCAAATGGGTGACCCGCAACACCGACCATTAAGGTTGGTAGAATCGCTAGGGTTAGTGGAACCTTGATGGTGATCTTGGTGCCCTGTCCCATTTCTGAATCAATATCAATAGAGCCGTTCAGTGTGTTGATCGCTGTTTTCACAACGTCCATACCTACACCACGACCAGAGATATCCGAGATCTGCTCTTTGCTTGAGAAGCCAGGAGCAAAAATCAGGTTGAAACACTCTTTATTCGATAAACGAGACGCTGCATCTTCATCCATCAGGCCACGTTTAACCGCGATAGCACGAAGCTTATCAGGGTCCATACCGCCACCGTCATCAACGATAGCCAGTTCAATGTGGTCACCTTCTTGAGAGGCAGACAGAATCACTTTACCCGTTTGTGATTTACCCGCAGCAACACGGTCGTTTGGCATTTCAATACCATGATCGACAGAGTTTCTCACCAAGTGAATCAGGGGATCAGCAAGTGCTTCTACTAAGTTTTTATCAAGGTCCGTTTCTTCGCCACGCATTTCAAGAACGATGTCTTTCTTCAAGCTACGAGCAAGGTCACGGACAACTCGTGGGAAGCGACCAAATACTTTCTTGATCGGCTGCATACGAGTCTTCATTACCGCACCTTGTAGGTCTGCAGTAACAACATCTAAGTTAGAGACAGCTTTCGACATTTCTTCGTCGTTGCTGTTAAGGCCAAGGCTGACGAGTCGGTTACGCACCAATACCAGTTCACCTACCATGTTCATGATGGTGTCCAGTGTTGATGTATCAACGCGAACTGTTGCTTCAGCTTGCTGCTTCTTCGCCGGTGCTTTAACTTCAGCTTTTGCTGGAGCGCTCGGTTTCGGCTCAGCTTTAACGGCAACTGGCGCGGCAGGTTTAGGCGCAGCTTGAGGTGCTACTGCCTTAACTTCTGCTGGCTTAGTCGCGGCATCCAATTCTTCAATCGAAGGTCCATTACCTGAGCCATGTAGTTGGTCAAGTAACTTCTCGAACTCTTCGTCAGTCATCAGATCATCGCCTTCAGACATCGCCGAAGCAGGTGCTGCTGGCGGTGGAGGAGGCGTTGAACTTGCCGCTGTCGGGCTCTTACCCGCACCGTGCAATTCATCTAATAACTTTTCAAATTCGTCATCAGTAATATCACCACTGTCAGCAACAGACTGAGGTGCAGCGGGTGTTGGCGGCGGTGTTGGTGCAGAAGGCGCTGTTGGTGAACCACCTTTACCGTGAAGCTCATCAAGCAAGCGTTCAAACTCATCTTCAGAGATATCATCGACTGAAGATGCATTGATGTTTGAGCTTTCAACAGTAGGTTCCGGAGCAATAACAGGCTCAGGCGCTGCAACAACAGGTTCAGGGATAATAGGTGCAGGCGCTTCTACTGGTGCCACTTCATCCGCAGACTCTGGTTTACAGAGACGGTGAAGTTCATCCAATAAAGATTGGTCGGCTGGCACTAAAGGTTCCTGATCTTGCACGGCGCGAAACTGTACATTGACTGTATCTAGCGCCTGCAGCATGGTATCCATCAAACCTGATGTTACGCTGCGTTGGCCGTTTCGCAGAATGTCGAACACATTCTCAGCACCATGACAAGTATCCACCAGCTCAGTTAATGCTAGGAAACCAGCACCACCTTTTACTGTATGGAAACCACGGAAAATAGCATTTAATAGGTCTTTGTCGTCAGGGTTATTCTCAAGCTCTACCAGTTGTTCTGATAGGAGTTCAAGGATCTCTCCTGCTTCGACTAAAAAGTCCTGAAGAATATCTTCGTCTAAATCGTAGCTCATACGTTACCTTTAAAATCCAAGACTGGATAACAAATCGTCGACTTCATCTTGAGATGCGACAGCGTCTTCGCGCTCTTCTGGGTTCATAATTGGACCTTCAGGCGCAATCGATGCTTTCTTCTCTGACTCTGGAGTTGGCTCTTTTTGATTCGCACCGAATACCGTGAGAATCTCGACCAAACGTCCTTCCACCTCATTCACCAAGGTAATAACTTTGCTAATTATCTGCCCAGTTAAATCTTGGAAATCCTGAGCCATCAAGATTTCAGTCAATTGTCCGCGTAGTTCAGTACTGTCGCCTTCTACTTGGACAAGCAATCCATCAATGCGGTGACATAAAGCTTTAAATTGTGCCAGCTCAATGCGGCCATGCATCAGTTCATTCCATTGAGGCCTTACTTGAAGTAAACACTCGTGTAGGTTGTCTGCAATTGGCATACAACGATCAACAGCGTCCATCGTCTTGTTTGCCGCAACTTCCGTTTTATCAATGACATACTGAAGGCGATCCCTTGCGTCAGGGATTTCGTCATTTGCGATAACGCTGATGCGTTCATCGAAATTGAATTGAGTCAAAGAGTCATGGAGGTCACGTGTCAGACTTCCTATTTCTTGAAGCATTGGGTTGTCTTGAAGACTAAAGTTATCTTCATAAATGCTTCTCACAAGAGAATCAGCATTTTGCTGCTCATCGTTCTCAAGCAGCTCTACTAATTTTTTTGCTTGTTCTAATGAAATCATCCTGAATTCGGCCTTACTCCGCATACTTTGTGCGCTTAGGCTATCGAGATAAACAGATAACTTATCAGCCAGTGTTTACCTAGAAGTGCCTAAATTTATTGATGCTTATAAGCGATCAAAAATCTTATCAAGTTTCTCTTTCAGCGTTGCAGCAGTGAAAGGCTTCACAATGTAACCATTAACACCCGCTTGCGCAGCTTCGATGATCTGCTCACGCTTCGCTTCAGCTGTGATCATAAGCACTGGAAGGTGCTTAAGTTCTGCGTCTGCGCGAATGTGTTTAAGCAGGTCAATCCCTTGCATGCCTGGCATGTTCCAGTCAGTTACCACGAAATCAAATTCGCCTTTTTTCAGCATAGGTAACGCGGTCAAGCCATCATCTGCTTCTTGAGTGTTGTTGAAACCTAAATCGCGAAGTAGGTTTTTAACAATTCGGCGCATCGTTGAAAAATCATCAACAATGAGAATTTTCATGTTTTTGTTCAAATTAGCCTCCACTGAATAGGATCAGTGTTGTTAGTCGTTCTGTGTCCAAGCACTTAACTTAGTGCGTAAACGCTGCATAGATTGGCTCAGTATTTGGCTGACACGAGATTCGCTGACACCTAACACTTCCCCAATCTCTTTTAAATTGAGTTCTTCGTCGTAATAAAGCGAAAGCACAAGGCCTTCCCTTTCCGGAAGTTGTTTAATCGAATCGATCAAAGCTTGGCGGAATGACTCATCAGCAACCCCTTGAAAAGGCGTATTATCTTGAGAGTCTTCATTCGGAGATATTACATCATCTGAGACGCCTAAATCTTCGATTCCAACCAGTCTTGAGCAATTAATGTCAGTTAAAGCACTGTGATACTGCTCTAAACTGAGTCCCATGTGTTTTGCCACTTCGGCATCACTCGGGTCGCGGTTGAGGATACCCTCTAACTCCGCGATTGCACTGCTGATTTCTCGATTGTTTTTATGAACCGATCTCGGCACCCAATCCCCACGGCGAATGTCATCCAACATTGCCCCGCGAATTCGAATACCAGCATACGTCTCAAAGCTTGCGCCTTTGGTACCATCATAGTTTTGTTGCGCTTCAATCAAGCCGATCATGCCAGCTTGAATTAAGTCATCAACCAATACATTAGGCGGTAATCGCCCCAACAAGTGATGAGCGATACGTTTAACCAACACAGAGTACTTCTCAAAAAAAGCCTGTTGGCTATTGTGATTAGCATGTTGGTCGTAAGTAAGCGCTTTATTCACCAAATGGTTCCTCTATAAATTCAGTACGATTCAGCAGCCTTTCAACAAAGAACTCCAAGTGTCCACTCGGTGTTTTTGGTATTGGCCAGGTCAATGCTTTGTTAGCCAAAGAGCTGATTGCCAATGCAGCTGGAGAGCGAGGAAACGCATCGACTACGATTTTCTGTCTCTTGACTGATTGACGTACTTTATCATCTAAAGGAATACATGCTACGAGTTCGAGGCTCACATTCAAGAAGCGCTCTGTGACCAAAGTCAACTTTGCAAATAATTCTCGGCCTTCGCGGTAGCTTCTGACCATATTTGCAACAACTTTGAATCGCTGAACTTGGTGTTCTCTGCTTAAAAGCTTAATCAAAGCATATGCATCCGTGATCGAGGTAGGTTCATCACATACCACAACAACCACGTCTTGCGCCGCTCTTGAGAAGCTGATCACCATGTCCGAAATACCAGCCGCGGTATCAACCAACAAGATGTCCATCTCGTCTTCAAGCGAACCGAATGCGCGAATCAAACCTGCGTGCTGTGCGTGTGACAGTTCAGTCATGCTTTGTGTGCCCGATGTCGCTGGAATAATTTTAATTCCGTGCGGCCCTTCGACAATCGCATCCTTAAGTTCACATTCGCCAGCCAACACATGCCCAAGGTTTCGTTTAGAACGAATACCTAGCATGATATCGACGTTCGCTAGCCCTAAATCGGCATCTAGCACCATAACTTTTTTGCCTTGGCGCGCCATGCAAATAGCCATACCTAACGTCACATTAGATTTACCAACGCCTCCCTTACCACCGGTTACAGCGATAACTTTTGTGAGTGAAGGCTTGGTTAAGCGACGGAGGCCGCTAGCTTGATCATGTATCATATTTTCATTCATATTTATCCGCCGCCTAGAGCCCTTCAGAATCGCTATTCCAGTAATGAGGTTCATTCTCTGTAGATTTTTCTAATAGCTCATTAGCCTTAGCAATCATGTACTTTGGCTGAGCTATAACGATATCTTCAGGAACTCGTTGACCATTTGCTATGTAAGCAACTGGTAATGCATTTTGTATTACGACACTGATGAATTCACCTAGACTTAGGGATTCATCCAGCTTAGTCATGATGCATCCCGACAACGGGATTCTTCTAAAGTGTTCAATTGTTTCTTGCAGCACTTTGCGTTGCGCGGTTGCAGGCAACACAAGGTAGCTATTGATAACGGAACCACTCTCTTGCATCAATGTGTCTAACTGCTCAGATAGACGAACATCTCGTTGTCCCATGCCTGCAGTATCGACCAGAATCAGGCGACGATTACGTAACTGATATATTACATCGGCCAGTTCGCTAGAATCTTTAGCAACTCTTACAGGACAACCCATAATTCGACCGTAGATCGATAACTGCTCATGTGCACCTATACGATATGTGTCAGTTGTCACTAGTGCGACGTTATCGGCGCCATATTCCATGGCAGCACGTGCAGCTAGCTTTGCAACAGTCGTTGTTTTACCCACGCCGGTTGGGCCAAGCAGAGCCACAATACCGCCGCGTTTTAAAATATCTTTTTGTGTAACGGAGATTTGGTCTGCAACCAGTGCTAACAAAGCCTTCCATGCACGTGCAGGTTTAGTATCTTCAGGAATGTAACACGCCATTTGATCGGCAAGTTCTGCTGATACACCCATACGCTCAAGGCGCTTAATAAGCATCGCTCTGAGCGGTTCACGACGCTCAACTTCTTGCCACATTAACCCGGAAACTTGATGCTCTAACAGACGACGAATTGAGGTCATCTCTTCACGCATAGTTTCCATTTCAGTATCAGAACCTTTGGACTGAGTATTCTCTCGACCACGATCATAACGGGTCGGATCCAAGCGAGGTGCCGGGCGCTCTACTCTGCGGTCTTCAGCAATCAACTTAGACAAACCCGTTTCACGAGCAAATGCTGAATCAAGATTGCCGTGAGACTGTTGGTTACCGTGAGACTGCTGATGGCCATGAGACTGCAAATTGCTTTGAGTCTGAGGCTTATGACCCGTGCTTGATCGGCGATTGAGCAATGCTGACAATGAATCTTCATTTTCAGCACGATGTTGTGGCTCATCATCGGCGCCATGACTGTATTGCTTAAGCATATTCGCAAAGCGCTTGGTCATTGAGCGTCCACCTTCAGCATTCGACTGTAGGCTAACCTTGTCATCATCTAATTGACGTCGCCCTGCAGGAGCTGCGGGCGCGGCCATTTGCGTATATTGGCTTTGGGCAGGCTGCTGAGGTTTATTTAGTCTCTGGCTCGCTGTCGACGGGCTGGATTCGCCATCAATAGCGGCAACAATTTCCACGCCACCTGCGACCTTTTTGTTAGACATGATCACAGCTTCTGAACCAAGTTCTTCTTTAACTTGGAGCAGAGCCGTTCGCATATCTTTTGCAAAAAATCGTTTAATTTTCAATTCGATTGTCCGTTCTAATTAGGCGGCTTAATTACCAACAGCTTGTACGATACGTATCTGCTTTTCGTCCGGTATTTCTTGGTAAGACAAGACTCGCAAGCTTGGGATCGTGTTCTTCACGAACTTAGCCAGAGTCGAACGCAACACGCCTGAGGTCAATAGTACCGCGGGCTCACCTTTCAGCTCTTGCTCTTGTGTAGCGTGGCTGAGGGAGGTCTGTAAACGTTCGGCTAAACCAGGTTCAATACCAGCAGATTCTCCGCCGGATGCCTGCATGGTTTGATGCAAGATTTGTTCCAGCTCAGGAATCAAGGTTATCACTGGCAATTCTGGCTCTATACCATTGATTTCTTGAACAATTAATCGTTTCAATGAGATGCGAACCGCCGCAGTAAGTATGTCAGGTTCTTGACTCTTACCTGAATACTCCGACAAAGTTTGGACTATGGTTCGAATATCACGAATTGGAATGGCTTCATTCAACAGATTCTGTAGCACTTTCACTACGACACCCAACTGCAATTGATCCGGTACAAAGCCTTCCACCAGCTTAGGTGTTGAGCGACTGAGCATCTCAAGTAAGTTCTGAACTTCTTCGTGACCAATGAGCTGTGATGCATTGTTGGTTAGCAGCTGGCTAAGGTGTGTCGCCAGTACTGTAGAAGAGTCCACAACGGTATAACCTAGAGCTTGGGCGTGTTCACGCTGCTCTTCACGAATCCAAACCGCTTCTAGGCCAAAAGCAGGGTCAATTGTCGGCTCGCCATCGATCATGCCATAGACTTGGCCCGGGTTGATCGCGAGCTCCATGTCTGGCTTAATCTCAGCTTCACCCACAGCAACACCCATCAAGGTAATGCGGTAGCTGTTTGGTGTCAGTTCTAGGTTATCGCGAATGTGTACCGCTGGGATCAAGAAACCAAAGTCTTGAGACAGCTTTTTACGCACACCTTTAACGCGTTCAAGCAATTCACCACCTTGGTCTCTATCAACCAAAGGAATTAAACGGTAACCCACTTCTAAACCAATAATATCGACAGGTTGAACATCATCCCAAGAGAGCTCCTTCTGAGAGCCTACTTCTCCATTCGCTTCAACTGTCGCCGGAAGGTTAGGTTCTTCCGCCTTCTTCTTGTTCTTTTTATCGATGTAATACGCCCCCGCTCCTGCAACGATGGCAAGGCTCAAGAACGAGAAATGTGGCATACCCGGAACAATACCCATGATGCCAAGGATGGCGGCGGTGATCATCAAGGCTTTTGGATTGTCGAACATCTGGAAGACAAGTTGCTCACCCATATCTTCATCAGTATTTTGGCGCGTTACCATCATCGCAGCTGCAATAGACAGTAATAGAGATGGAATTTGTGCAACCAGACCATCACCGATAGTCAGTAGCGTGTAGATTTCGATTGCTTCACCAAAGCCAAGGTCAAACTGAGCCATACCAATGCTCAAGCCACCAATGATGTTGATGAATAAGATTAAGATACCAGCGATCGCATCGCCTTTAACAAACTTAGAAGCACCGTCCATCGAACCGTAGAAGTCAGCTTCTTTGGTTACTTCAAAACGTCTTAGACGCGCCTGGTCTTGGTCGATCAAACCTGCGTTCAAGTCGGCATCGATTGCCATCTGTTTACCCGGTAAAGCGTCTAACGTGAAACGCGCGCTTACTTCCGAGATACGACCCGCACCTTTGGTTACAACCATGAAGTTGATGATCATAAGAATCAAAAACACCACTAGACCTACCGCATAGTTACCACCGATAACCACGTTACCGAAGGCTTCAATCACATTACCGGCCGCGTCGCCACCTTCATGACCATGGAGCAATACCACACGTGTCGAAGCAACGTTCAAGGCCAGTCGAAGTAGAGTCGCAATCAGCAGGACGGTCGGGAATGCAGCAAAATCTAAAGGCCTGCGGGTATAAACCGATACCAATAGCACAACCATAGACAGTGCAATGTTGAAGGTGAAGAACATATCCAACAAGAAAGCCGGAATGGGCAACACCACCATAGCAAGCGTTGCAAGTACCATAACAGGTGCACCAATCGCAGGCATGGCACGGTTAGGGATTTTAGGTAGCTTGTCCGCAAAAGGCAGGGAGAATTTCATAAATCTAGACAGTTTCGCTATGTTGTAGCTCTCTGAACAAGTGGATTAGGTCTTAGTCAGGGCTGTTTGCTATGGGCTTATAATGTTCAGGCTACTACAGCAAACACTGTACCAACATCTCACGTCAAATTATCGCCATCACCTCTATAAAAGGAAGATTAGCTAGCTCGCTATTATCAGGGTTCATCACGCAGAGCTCAAGCAATTGATCTAATGACGTAAATCAGGTGGGATCGGCATATTAGAATCTTGCAGTTTTGGTCGCTCACCACCTCGTTTTCGGTACTGTTTAAGCTGGAAAACATATGCAAGCACTTGTGCAACTGCCGTAAACAGACCGTCAGGAATTTGTTGTTCTAGCTCAGTCGTGTGATAAAGCGCCCTCGCCAATGGCGGCGCTGGAACGATATAGATGTCGTTTGCACGCGCAATCTCTCGGATCTTCATCGCCATATGGTCGACACCTTTAGCAACCACAATTGGTGCTTTGTCTTGATTCTGCTTGTAGCGCAGCGCCACTGAAAAGTGTTCCGGGTTGGTCACAATCACATCCGCTTGAGGGACATCAGCCATCATGCGACGCTGAGCCGCTTCCCTTTGAAGCATACGAATTCGGCCTTTCACTTCCGGCTTACCTTCAGTGTCTTTGAATTCGTCTTTGACTTCTTGTTTGGTCATCTTCAATTGATCGGCGTGTTGCCAGATCTGGAACGGGATATCAATCGCCACCACAATCAGCAGTGAGCAGCTGATCAACAGGATGAAATTGAGCAAGATATCCAAGGCATGAAAGATGTTCTGCGGGTACACATCCATACTCAGCTGCATTAAATCATGCTGAGAGGCTTGAATCAGATAAATCGCCATCCCCGATACGAGCGCTACTTTAAGAATAGACTTGAGCAGTTCAACCCAACTTTGCAGGCCAAACATACGCTTGATACCACTCAGTGGGTTGAGCTTAGACGCCTTTGGCATCGCCGCTTGCATTGAGAAGTTAATCCCACCGACACCCGCAGCGCCGATGACGGCAGCAACAAACAAAGTTATCAGTATCAAAAACAGCGGGAACAGCAGGTTCACCAGTGCACCACCGGCAATTTCTAGGAGTTTGTTAGTGTCAAAGATCTCGTCACGGCTCAAAGAGAACAGGCGTTGCATCGCCTCGAACAAAGCCTTCGCCATCGATTCGCCAAACCACATTAATGCAATCGCACCGACAATTAATACCGATGCTGACGCCAGCTCTTTTGACCTTGCAACCTGCCCTTTCTCTTTGGCCTGTTGCAAGCGTTTGGGCGTGGCGTCTTCTGTGCGTTCTTGACCGTCTGACTCTGCCATTTCAGTCTCCTAGCAATCTAACCGGATTAGACGACATATCTGTTGTTCGCCCTGCATCCAGAATAGCTCATAGTGACTATACAAGCCGCCAAGGATGTACCAACAAAGCAACAGACCCACGAGTAGCGCAAATGCAAAACCCAAAGAAAAGATGTTTAACTGAGGTGCCGCACGCGTCATTACACCAAAAGAAAGGTTAATCGTTAGCAGCGCGATAATGCCCGACAAGGACATCGCCAATGCCGTTTTGAACATGATACCGAGCCACAACGCGAGCTCTCGAAAATCAACAGAGGTCAACGATCCACTGCCAATCGGCAAGGTCTTAAAGCTAAACACCACCAGCTGCAGCATTTTCAAGTGACCATCGGTCGCCAAGAAAAACATGGTCGCAAGCAGCATGAACAGTTGACCAAGTACCGGCGTGTTTTGCCCGTTAGCCGGGTCGACCATTGAAGCGAAGCCCAAGCTCGATTGCATACCCAAGATCTGGCCGAGCATCACAAAGGTCTGAATCATGAACTGGGTAACAAAGCCCATGGCTACGCCAATCACGATCTGTTCAAAGACAGTCAGGAAACCTTGAAAGGACAGGAGTTCAATCTCTTTGGGAACAGCAGGAATCGCGGGCATCACCGCAAAAGTGATCGCCAAGCCTAAATACAAACGAATACGCGGCGACACGAAGCGTGCCCCTGTTACCGTCATCACCATCAGCATCGCTGAGATGCGAGTGTACGGCCAAAAATAATTGGCTAACCACTCTAGTACAAGGCTCGTTGGGTATTCCATATCGGTTTAATACAGAACTTGCGGCAAGCGTTCGATGAGCTCAAAAAAGAACTCCATCATCATCTGGGTCATCCAGTGTGCGAATAGCATCAACGCCAACAAAGTTACGATCAAACGCGGCAGGAAACTCAGTGTTTGTTCGTTGATTGAGGTTGCAGCTTGGAAAACAGCCACAACCAAACCGATCAGCAGGCTAGGAATAATGATGGCGCAAACCATGATTAAGACCATCCAAAGGGCATCTCGGAACAACTCTACGAATATTTCAGGATTCATTATTCCCCCAGCTACAAGGCAAAACTGCCGGCGAGTGTGGAGAGTATCAAGTTCCAGCCATCAACAAGAACAAACAGCATCAACTTAAACGGCAGCGATACAATCATCGGTGACAACATCATCATACCCATAGCCATCAATACCGATGCCACCACCAAGTCGATGATTAGGAAAGGCAAGAACAGCATAAATCCGATTTGGAAAGCCGTTTTTAATTCCGATGTGATAAATGCTGGAATCAGAACCGCCATCGAAACATCTTCAGGGTTAGTCACTTCCACACCAGAAATCTCAACAAAGGTTTCAAGATCTTTGATTCGAGTCTGCTTGAGCATGAAGGATTTAATCGGTTCTTGGGCAACATCAAATGCCTGTCGTGCCGATATCTGTTCATTAAGATAAGGCTGAACTGCTTGTTCGTTAACTTGATTAATCACTGGCGACATGATGAAGAAGGTCAAGAATATCGCGATACCGATGATAACTTGGTTCGATGGTGTTTGTTGTAGACCCATCGCCTGACGCAAGATAGACATCACCACCACAATACGAGTGAACGACGTCATCAAAATCACCATCGCCGGCAAGAAGCCAAGCATGGTCATTAACGCAAGAATTTGCAGGTTAATCGAGTAATCTTCGCCGCCATTGGCATTGGTTGTCATGGTAAAGGCAGGTATGCCGCCACCATTGCCAGTTAAGCTGCCCGTGGTCATGGTTGTCGATTTGGCTTGGTCTTGTTCCATCGTGCTGATAGTGACCGATTCCGAGCCAGCGGTATTCGCAGGAATGACGGTGCCGTCTTCAGCTTGTGCAAATACCGACACACTGAATACGATTGAACATAGGAGAATAAGCTGAACCAACCACACTTTCACCGCACGGAAAGCTCCGACTTGGTGAAAGTAAGATGAGTTCAAAAGTCCGTTACTTGTTTGCATCTTTTTTTATTAGCTGGGAAAGCTGACTTGAAAATGTACTTTTTTCCAGCATCTCCTGAGTAAGAGGTTTATCGAGCTTAGAGATCAGCTGAATCGATTGTGTGGTAATCCCTACCAAGAACTGTTCATCACCCGCTTGCACAATAGCGATACGCTCTTTAGTACCAACAGAGATTTGCCTAACAATCGCCAAACCTTGTTGATTCGACATCGCAGGCACTTGCATTCGCTTGAGTAGCCAAGCAATAAATAAAATGAAGGCTATAACGAAAATTAGCGACCCAAAGGTGGTCGCTAAATCGAGAGAAGGCGGTGTTGCAGCAAAGGCAATGGAAGGAACCGCTAATAGCCCTACTCCCAAGGTTCCTCGTAGCAGCCCTGTCATTCCGAGAGAAGAGCCCGCCAGTCTTTGAGACAAAAAGCTCATTAACGTAGCTTCTTAATTCGTTCTGTTTGGCTAATAACGTCAGTCAAACGAATACCAAATTTGTCGTTTACTACAACCACTTCACCGTGAGCAATCAGAGTACCGTTTACCATCACATCCAGTGACTCACCAGCAATTCTATCTAGCTCAACAACCGAGCCTTGGTTCAATTGGAGTAAGTTACGAATACTGATCTGAGAGCGACCAACTTCCATCGAAATAGTCACTGGAATATCCATAATGGTATCCAGCTTACGACGCTCATCTTCAGAAATCGGAGATGATGAATCGGTTAGCTCATCAAGTGGTGCCGCAAGCACATCATCAACATCAATTGACGGCGCTAAAGGATCTTCACCAAGTGCTGCAGCCCATTCGTCTGCTAGCTTTTGATCTTCACTAGGTTCCATTACCAATTCCTATACTTTTATCTATTTTGCTATTCGTCATCATCGCTGTTTTCGAGTTCAGACATTAAGTCTTTACCTAGAAAAGCGAGATCAGTTTTGACCACACTCGGTCTTCGAATTTTTTCCGAAATCTGTACCGCAAGTTTTTCACCTGAACGTCCCATTTTCACACGATACGTTGGCAGTTCTTCGACAAACATCGTCGCGTGCTCAGGCATGTTCATGGGGATAACGTCACCAGGACGCAGCTCCATCAGATCTCGCAGGGAGATGTCTTGCTCTAACAAGTTCACACGGAAATTGACGGGCACATCCATGATCTCATCACGCAGTGCGGTGCTCCAACGAACATCGGTTTCCATTTTGTCTGATTGAACGCCCGCATCAAGCAGTTCGCGAATCGGCTCTACCATCGAGTAAGGCATAACCACATGGAAGTCACCACCACCACCATCTACTTCAATGTGGAATGAACTCACAACAATCACTTCGGTTGGACTCACAATGTTCGCCATACTTGGGTTAACTTCAGAATCCAAGTATTCAAACTCAACCCCCATCACTGGAGACCAAGCTTCTTTGTAATCTTCAAAGACAATTTTCAGCAGTAACTGAATAATACGTCTTTCGGTTGGTGTGAATTCACGGCCTTCAATCTTGGCATGGAAACGACCATCACCGCCGAAAAAGTTCTCTACGAGAATGAAAACCAGACGAGCTTCCATGGTGATGAGTGCCGTACCTTTCAATGGACGGAAACGAACCATGTTTAAACTGGTGGGTACATACAGTGTGTTTTGGTATTCACCAAATTTCATCATCTGTACGCCGTTTATCGACACTTCAGCCGTTTTACGCAGCATATTGAACAAGCTGATACGCAAATGACGAGCAAATCGCTCGTTAATAAGTTCAAGGGTCGGCATTCGACCACGAACAATTCGGTCTTGAGATGAGAAGTCAAAATTGACAGCATTATCGTTATCAGCTTCTACAATATCTTCAACTTCTTCAACATCATCAACGCCATGTAATAGCGCATCAATTTCGTCTTGGCTTAATAAATCGGTCACAAATTACCTACTGAATCACAAAATCAGTGAATAGCACTTTTTCAATCACAGGTTGGCCAACAGCTTGAGTCAGACTTGCTTTGATATCTTCCGTTGCCTTGTTACGCAGTTCAACTCGTCCAGTTGGTGAGCGCAATTGATCAACCGTTGCCGAAGCGAACGTCGCCAATAACGTACTTTCCACGAGTGGAGAGTGATAACGAGCCAGGTCTTCATTCTTGCTCCCCCGAACCATCATCTGTGCTTTTATCTGAACTAGGCGATCCTTTTTATCACCTGTCACATTGAACAAAAAAGGCTGAGGAATATTAACATACATAACTGGTTCTGCAGCGACCACAGCCGTTGCTGGCTGAGACGGAGATTCAGAGGCGCTATCATCAGAGCTTAAGAAAAAGAGCAGCGCACCACCTACACCAAGCAGTAACACGACTACGGCAATAATGATTATAAGGAGCTTGCTCTTCCCTTTAGGTGCATCTTGTTCTTCTGCCATATTTTACTCTAACTTCCTGTTCTTTCGATTAACTGCCGATTCTTTCTATTAACTGAGCGTTCTTAGCCTGATATTAGGCATAATAACTAATTCCATCACGCTTTGATGCGACATTCAATTCAAGATTACTGCCACTATCAAGGTTTTCATCACCTTGTGTATCATTTGTGCGGTTAGCGCCGGATTGTTGCTCACCATTGTTGTATCTATCTTGTCCTTGACCGGAGCTCTGTTGTTGAACAGACGAATCGGCAAGCTGCAGACCTTGCTGAGCAAGCATCTCTTTCAAGCGAGGTAAGGTTTGTTCAATCACATCTCTCGCTTGCTGATTACTCACCGTAAAGTGCACGTTTGCCACGTCATTATTCATGGTCATGCGAATTTTCATTTGGCCCAGTTCTGGTGGGTCGAGACGAATGTCCAAGTTCTTAAGGTTCTTAGACGTCATCATTTGTACTTTTTCAGCCACTTGCTCATTAGCTAGCTCTTTGGTGAGTTGTAAAGGCGCTTGTTGAGCAGCTTGAATTTCAGCTCGCGTAGGTGCTGAACCCACCGTGGCTGTACCTTGTGCACCAGCCGCAGAAGCGATCTGCTGAGCAAAGGTCGAATCTTTAGAATCTTCTTTAGCTCCCGCTTTACCCAAACCAGACAGTGCTGCGACACCGGCGCCCGCTTTAAGAAGCGTATCAGTCGAACCTGCTTTTGTGGCAGCTGGCGTTGCGTTCATCGCCATTCCTTGCGCGGTTAAAGCTGGATCCAACGTTGCTTGCTGCTGAGGTGAAGCCACATTAGCTTGTTGAGCTGCGGCCTGTTGGGCTGCATGTGCATTATTGGCGTGCAGCATTGCCGCCTTATCCGTAAGAGCATTGTTTGCTGATTGAGAAGCGGCCTGCGCTGACACTTGTTGTGCCGCCGTTGCTACAGCTGCTGTTGATGCTGCCGCAGCTAAGGCTTTAGTTTCGCTTGAATCCGTATTATCCCAATCAATAGCAGTGGGTTCACCGGACGCGCTGTTCGCAGCCGGAGCTTGACTTAGCAAAGCCGTTGCTTGTTGTTGAACGTTAGTGAGCTGTTGATTCAACAGGTCTAGGTTAGAGCTCGCTTTAGCCAAAGCGGCTTGTTCATCAACCGTCAACTTAGTGCCACTTTGTTGCTTCTCAAGCAAGCTATCGACAACAGACTGCTCTGATTCAATTTGTCCATTCAATTGGTTTAGCGCTTTGGTATGGGCATCCACCTGCTTTGCAAGTTCAATATCCGAGGCTGACAATGCTTGGCTCTGCTCGGCAGCAACCGCACTAGCTGCATTCTTTTGGCTCAGCTCTCGGCTCATACTGGCTTCAATTTGTTCTGGAGTGACGCCTTTATCCATCAACTGTCGAATTTCAGCATCAGTTAGCTGAGAAACACCCTTACCTCCGGTAAGTACAGCGATTTCAGAATCGACTTCAAGGCTCTTATCTTGATTTTCAGCCTTAGCTTGTTGTGTCGCCTTATCCGTAACGGAAGCTCCTACAACAGAAGCACCGGTAATATTACCTTGTTCTACCTGACCTTGCTGAGGCAAGCCTTTGCCGTTTGGCGCTTGATTTAGGGTTTTGTTTGCCTCGTCCAATTGACCAAGCAATTTATTGCCTTCGCTCATCGCTGCATTGGCTTGCGATGCCTGCGTAGCACCATCTACAGCAGTTGAACCCTGAGTTTGGGATTGAGCAATATGTTCTTTAGATTCGTTAGTTGTAGCCTGCGCATCTTTACCATTTGCCTTATCTTCGACAGTTTTATCAGCGACAGTGCTATCAGTGCCCGAATTGGCTTTGAGCTGAGCCTCAGATCCAGACGCAGCCTCTGCTGATGTTTTATCAGCAGCTTTCTCGCCTTCTACTTCTGAAGCTACTTGCTTGCTTTGCGCTTCGCTCACTTCATCAGTAGCCTTTGATTCAGCTGAATCACCTTTGTTCGTTTCGGCTGACGCTTCACCTTCGGTAGAGGCCTGTTTAGTATCAGGTTTCGTGGTGCTTTCTGTGTCTTTTGCTGCGGCTTTACTGCCACTTTCTTCAAAGCCAAGCGCTTCTTTAAAGGACTCAAAGAAACCTTTAGAGTCGCCGGTTTCTTCTACCTTGGAAGAGGCAGAACCGGTGTCCAACAACGATGACGTTTTGTTGGTCGCTGAATTTGAGGAAAGGTTAACATTCATATATACAAGCTCTATCTACTAGCTTTGCTGCCATGAATCAGGCAACAAAAAGAAAGTCGGATGCTTTTCATGCCTTTGGTAGGCATAACGCGCAATTTTATATAAAACGGAGCAAGAAACATGCCTATAAGTTCGGTTCTCACAATATCGAGAACAGCACTGACGTCATTCGTGGCTTAGGATCACATCTTCTTTCGGCTGTATAACAGAGTCGAGAACTCATCCATTTGCTTTTGTTCTCTTCGATCTTGCAGCTTTGCTTTCTCTTTCTGCTTTTTCTCCATCAACCACTCGTAGGATTTACGTTTTTTGCGTAACTCCATCCAGTAGTTTTGGCAGTTATCGACTTGATTTTTAAAGTGGTGCTCGGCTTCTCTCTGCTTGGATAATGTTTCATCCAACTGAGTTAAGAAGCGGTTCAGGTGACCATATTGGCTCGCCGTTAAGCCAGCCTTGCCGCGGTCAACGAGCTGGTGACAGTAATCGAGTCGATACTTTTCAATCTGCGCAACCTGCTCGTAGTAACCTTGCAGATCCGAGTTCGCTTTGTTGAGCGCGAGTACCGCTTGGTTTTCTTGATCTTTGGCTTGATCGAGCAAAAATTCTAATGCGTTATCCATGACTAACCTTATTCACTCGTTAGCCACCCAATACATGCTTCAACATGTTGACGCACATGTCGTATGGGACAGTTTCTTTCATCTTCTGCTGCAAGTACTCATCCAGTTTTGGCTTCAACGTGAAGGCACTATCGATTGCTGGATCCGTTCCTGGCTTATAAGCACCAATCGACACTAAATCTTGGTTTTTACGACAGATAGACAGCACTTGTCTTACCGCTTTCGACATCAAGACATGTTCTTCAGTGGTGATTTGCGGCATAACACGACTGACGGATTTCTCAACGTCAATCGCAGGATAATGACCGGCATCGGCCATTTCACGTGACAACACAACGTGACCATCGAGAATCGCTCGCGACGCATCCGCAATCGGATCTTGTAAGTCATCGCCTTCGGTTAACACGGTAAAGAAGGCCGTGATAGAACCTTGATCATCGTTACCATTACCCGCACGTTCCACCAGCGCAGGGAGCTTGGCGAAAACTGATGGCGGATAACCTTTGGTTGCTGGCGGCTCACCCACAGACAAAGCAATTTCACGCTGAGCCTGAGCAAAACGGGTCAATGAATCCATGAGTAGCAGAACATCTAAGCCTTGGTCGCGGAAGTACTCGGCGACAGCCAACGCGGTTTGACAGCCTTTTAAGCGCATCAATGGCGATGAATCGGCAGGAGCGGCAACAACAACCGAACGCTTACGGCCATCTTCACCAAGAATCTCTTCAATAAACTCTTTTACTTCTCGCCCACGCTCACCGATTAGGCCTACGACTACTACTTGCGCAGTTGTACCTCGAGTCATCATGCCCAGAGTTACGGATTTACCGACACCAGAACCTGCGAACAGACCGATACGTTGCCCTTTACCCACAGTTAGCAGACCATTAATGGCTTTCAAGCCGACATCGAGAGGCTCAGAAATCGGTTTACGAGCTAACGGGTTGATTGGTTCAGCATTAAAGGAAGCGCGTTGCTCGGTATAGATAGGACCTAAACCGTCGAGTGGATTACCGACGCCGTCGATCACTCGACCGAGCAGTTCCATTCCAACAGGGATACCACTTTCGGTGGTCATTGGTGTGACGCGAGCGCCAGGTAAGAT
Organism: Vibrio sp. OPT18; assembly: GCF_015163615.1. NCBI lineage: Bacteria > Pseudomonadati > Pseudomonadota > Gammaproteobacteria > Vibrionales > Vibrionaceae > Vibrio > Vibrio sp. OPT18. Next base: position 82,758 of record NZ_JADDYK010000063.1, on the reverse strand, counting down.
CCCGGTGATTTGTTCACTCGGCATCAAAAATAGGTTATCGCCAGAGAAACCGACGACTTCGGCTTCCATCTGACCAGACATGGTTTCGACTAAACACAAACTGCCGATTGGCGCTTTACAGCCGGTCGCCTCAAGCGTTAAGCCAACAACGCGTACTAACTTGCCTGAAGCAATAGGTCGCGATTTTAGTCCTTCGACTTTGTATTGACTGAGACGGTTCGCTAACTCAAGCATTACTCATGACCCTGGTGACGGTTTACGCCGCAGAAGTTTTGAATGACGTTCTTTACGCGATCTTCCATGCGGTAGTTAACGCTCGACTCACCCGCTTCAATTTGTACATCACCACGGTTGAGTGCTGGCTCTGCCACCAGCGTCCAATTACGGCAATCCAATTCAGTTTCGCCATACGCAGAGCGAATGATCGCGACATCTTCAGGATTAAGCTTCAATGTGATCGCATGACCTGAGATCGGCAACGACTCTACCGATTCTTTAACGGTATCTAATATGATTTGTGGATTGGTTTGCACTTCAACATGAACCACTTCTTTGACCATGGTAAGTACCATGTCGACCAATTGCTTCTCCACCTGGGCGTTCATCAACTCTAATGGTTGAGCGAACTGGTTTGCCAGCCCCATGAAGACAGCCACCTGCTGTTGAATGTACTCTTGACCCGCGGTTACGCCTTCAAGCTTGCCGGCTTCGTTGCCTTCTTCGTGACCTGCGGCAAAACCTTCTTCTTTACCTTTTTCATAACCTTGCTTAAAGCCCGCTTCTTGACCTTGATGCAGACCTTCCTGATAAGCGCCTTGTTTGATCAGTTCGATTTGCTCTTCAGTCAGAACCAGCTCTTCATCTTCAATGGCTTCTTCAACCGTCGGCATCCAACTAGGGTCGTAGTTAAAGGCGGTTTCTTTGGCTTGTTTGCTCACGTCAGAGGTGTAGTCAGGCAGCCCCCATTTCTGAGGTTGGGCAACCGTATTATCTTCTTCAGGGCGAAGGAAGCCGCGTTTTCTATCACCTGACATATCAGTACCTATCTATGAGTGAGCTTAACTGTATTGTGAATTCAAGCAGTTAAACTGAGTTAATCTGTGGTTCGAGATTGGTTAAAGAAAAGCCCCAACAGTGTGGGGCTTTTGAGGTTTCTGTATTAAAGGAACTCGTCGGCGCCACCAGACAGCATAATCTCGCCACTGTCTGCCATCTTCCTCGCAATACCCAAAATCTCTTTCTGAGCCGCTTCAACGTCAGAGACTTTGACTGGCGGCATCGCCTCAATATCGTCTCTCATCATATCGGCAGCACGTTTAGACATGTTCTTGAAGATCTTCTCACGTAAACCTTCATCGGCACCTTTAAGTGCTTTCTGTAGAATGTCTTGTGGAACATCACGTAGTAGTCGTTGAACACCTTGGTCATCAACTTCAATAAGGTTTTCAAAGACAAACATCAGATCTTGAATCTGTGTTGCCATGTCTTCGTCTTGATCACGGATTTGATCCATCAAGACGCCTTCCACGTTGTTGTCCATGTAGTTCATGATCTCAGCCGCGGCTTTCAGGCCACCAATTTTGGCTGCTTGAGCACCCGCTTGACCCGCGAACTGTTTCTCCATGATTTCGTTTAGTTCAGCAAGCGCCGAAGGTTGAACTTCTTCAAGGTTGGCAATACGCATCATCAGATCCAGACGAACTCGCTCTGGGAACTGAGACAGGATCTCAGCCGATTGATCGGCATCGAGGTACGACAACACAATGGTTTGAATTTGAGGGTGCTCGTTGATGATAATGCTCGCCACCTGACGAGGATCCATCCACTTAAGCGAATCCAAACCTTTCGAACCTGTGCCGAGAAGGATTTGGTCAACAAGGTTATTCGCCTTGTCTTCACCCAGAGCAGCAACTAACGCGTTACGCATGAAGTCTTCGCTGCCCATACCAATGTTGGTGTACTTCTGAATATCATCTAAGAAAGCACGGTGCACAGCGCCTACTTTTTCTTGGGATAGGTCTGTAGCTCGCGCCATCGCACTACCCACACGCTGAACCTGCTTTGGCTCTAGGTGACGAATAATACCAGCAGCATCTTCTTCATTTAAACTGAGCAACAAGATCGCAGCGCGCTCATCGCCTGAGATAGAGCCGATATCCACGCTAGAGACATCAAGCACTTCACCGCCTTCAGTTTGTTGTGGAACTATTTCGTTAGCCATCTACCATCCAATTCTTAACTACTTGAGCTGCTAGCTCTGGTTCATTCGCTACAAGTGCACGTACTGCTTTCAGCACGTCCTCGTCTTTATGAAGGTTTGGTAAGTCGATGCTTGAACCAAATTCAAACAGCTCACCACCTTCAATATCACCACCAATTAAGCTGGTTTCGCCGTCGGCACCAATTGGCATACCATCAGGGCCGTACATCTGTTCATCGTTGTCTGCTGCTGGGTTAAGCAGTTTCTTCATTGCAGGGCGAACAAGTACCAACACCACCACAATAATAACCAAGGCACTTGCAAACCAACGAACCCAATCATTGAAGTTTGGATGCTCCCAGATTGGTACATCAGCAACAACATCTGTTACTTGAGGTGCAAACTGCATACTTAATACATTTAACAAATCACCACGAGTTTCATCAAAGCCCACTGTACCGATCAGTACTTGGCGAATCGCATTGATCTCGCTCGCCGGAATCGGAGTATGAACCACTTCACCCGTATCTGGGTTCAAGGATTGGCGGTCTTTGATCGCAACAGAAACCGTCTGGCGATTAACCGTGCCGCTCTGTTTACGTTCATGACTAATGGTGGTGTCTAGCTCAAAGTTTCGAGTCGCTTCTTTGTGAACAGAGCCTTGGCCTGACATCGCGCCGTCTTTCATCTGAGCCACATCTTGTGGAATTGAGGCATCCGCTGGAGGCTGGTTACTCAACGCACCCGGAATACCCGCCACCGTATTGCCATTGTTGTAATCTTCTAAGGTGTATTCACTTCGAGTCGCCGGTGTATTCGGATCAAAACGTTTTCTGGTTTGCTCCACAGCACTGAAATCGAGCTGGATATCAACCTGAGCGGTGTAGTTACCAAACCCAAGAATAGGAATCAGGATAGAGTCAATTTTTTCACGCAGCGCTTGTTCTTGATTGCGCTCTAACTCGTGTTCTTTACGACGCGCCGCTGACATAGGGTCTTGGGAACCTGAGCTCAACAATCGGCCATGCTGATCGGTCACCGTAATACGTGAGGTCTTCATTCCCGGAACGGCACTTGCCACCATATCCACAACAGAATCGACTTCTTGCTGCTTGAGATTAGTGCCGGTTTTCAGGGTTAGGAATACGGAAGCGGAAGCTTCTTGATTATGACGTACAAAAACACTCTGCTTCGGCAGGGCCAATAAAACCTGAGCTTTACGCACCTGTTTCATCTGTTCAATGGCTTTGGCAAGCTGTCTTTCACGGCTTAATTTAAGGCGTTCTTGCTCTAAACGTTGTGATACACCAAAGCCCATGTCTTGCATGAGGATGTCATCACCCGCGTTTCGCTCTTGGTTCAAACCCGCTCGTACCATATTAAGCTTCAATGAGTTGTACTCACTCGCCGGTACTGAGATAGTATTGCCTTCAAGCGTGTACTGGATCTTTTGCAGATCCAAGTAATCAAGAACGGGAATCAATTCTTCTGTTTCGTAAGCCCCTAATGGACGCATTTCTGGCTCTTTCACCCAGAAAAACAGCATCACAATCAGCGCTACACAGATAGAGATAGAAAGGACTAAGACGACCTGACGAAGTAAATCAAGATCACCGACAGCCATATCGAACTTCGATGAACTGCGTTCACCTAGATCGGGATTTTGCCCTTCTCCGTCTAGCTCAGAGCCTGCAATCAGTGCGTGGTCGTTGCTATCGCTTACGGTTAAATCTGTTGTTTGACTATTATCTGCCACTATTTAACTACCCAACTTATACCGGCATATTCATCAGCTCTTTGTACGATTCGACCAATTTATTTCTAATTTGGATCGTCGCCTCAAAAGCCACACTAGATTTATTACGAGCAATCATCACGTCCGATAGGGATACGCTTTGGTCGCCACTATCAAAACGAGCTTGAAGATCACCTGAGGTCTTTTGTAATGAGTTCACATTATTGATGGCATTAGTCAGCATGTTGCCAAAATCTGCACCGACCGCTTGCCCCGTTGCTGCGGGACGCGCGCTGGCAGCTTCGACCATCATCGCCTGCATTTCGCCTTGTAAACCATCTATTCTCATCTACTACCTCAGGAGTCAAAATTATGACCATCTATTTAGCTATATTATTGACAGAGCAATTAGCGTGCCACACATTAAATTGACTAGATATCGTATTACACTAGTCAGAAAGCTGACACTACTAATCTATCCTCAGTTTGGGATATCTATTCCAGCATCGCGCATTTTAGCCAACTTGTAACGCAGTGTACGAGGGCTAATACCCAGTTTTTCAGCCATATCTTTGC
>NZ_JADDYK010000063.1:67855-78194 GCF_015163615.1 Vibrio sp. OPT18 | reverse complement strand
GTCGGCCATTACATGCAATCAGGGTTTCAAGAATGATCGCATACTCTTGATCTCTAAGCTCATTACCTAACCCTTCGCTGCTAGCCGCGATTTTATTGATTGGGTTTGCTTCGGCAATAGGCTTGATTTCTGGCGCAGCAACATCACTGCCTTCGACGATTTGTTGTAGGCTGCTTGCGTCTTGCCAATCGACACCTTCAAGAAGGATATGCTCACCAGAGATGTTTTCTTGTTCGCTCAATATTAACGCACGCTGTACCACATTGTCTAATTCGCGAACATTGCCCGGCCACGGATAATTGACGAGTTTACTGATCGCTTGCGCTGACATAACCGGTACAGGCATACCAAGTTTGGTGCAATGACGCTCAACTAAGTGCTTGGCTAAAGGCTCAATGTCACCTTTACGCTCACACAGTGGTGGCCAAGAAATTGGGAATACATTCAGGCGGTAGTATAAATCCTCACGGAAATTCCCTTCAGAAACATACTGTTTAAGGTCACGGTTACTGGTCGCTAATACACGAACGTCCAGTTTGATGCTCTTACGACTACCTAATCGCTCAACTTCGCGCTCTTGCAAAACACGCAGTAGTTTGGCTTGTAGGCTAAGATCCATCTCACTGATCTCATCCAACAGAATCGTACCGCCCTGCGCTTGCTCGAATTTCCCCGGGCAAGCTTGAATAGCACCAGTAAATGCGCCTTTTTCATAACCAAACAGGGTCGCTTCTAACATGTTATCTGGGATTGCCGCGCAGTTGATTGCGACAAACGGGCCATCTTTTCGGCTAGAAGCATTGTGAATGTAGCGAGACATCACCTCTTTACCAGAACCACTTGGGCCCAACACCATGACGTTAGCATCGGTTTTTGCGACTTTATCGGCCAGCATCATTAGCTTGATACTTTTTTCATCAGCAACGATAGCGTCGCCGTTGTCATCCGACTTTACAGGGGCATAACGGCTGACCATGTTGAGCAGCACTTCCGGCGCAAATGGCTTTGCCATATAGTCGATAGCGCCCTCTTTCATTGCAGCAACGGCATCTTCGATGTTGGCGTACGCTGTCATTAGCAATACCGGCAAATTTGGCCAATGCTGCTTGATGTTTCTCAATAGCGCCAAGCCACCCATGCCCGCCATCTGCACGTCAGATACGACAATATCAACGGAGTTCGATTTTAATTTGACCAGAGCATCTTCCGCACAATCCGCTTCCAGCCATTCATAGCCAGCAAGCGCGAGAGTGTCGACAAGGGCTTCGCGTAGACCTTCATCATCTTCGACGATTAACACTTTGCTTTGAGCCATAGGATTCTCCAGTGTAAATTCAGTTAAAACTTATTAGTCTTCAGAAGAAGCACTTCTTTCAAGCGGTAGACACATGGTAAAGCATGCGCCGTCGCCTTCTTCTGATATCAATTCCAGTCGGCCTTCATGTGCTCGACATACCATTTGTACAACCGCTAAGCCTAGACCTGTACCTTGTGAACGAGTGGTAAAGAAGGGTTCCATAATTTTACCTTGAAGCTCTTTCGGTACGCCGGGGCCACTGTCTTGCACTGATATCTTAAGCTCGCCATTTACGGGCCTAAAAAACACATCGATCTGCGATTCCTTGCCCGCAATTTGAACCGCGTTCAACACCAGGTTGCTTAACGCTGAGGCGATAGCGTTGGCGTTGCCGAACATTTGAGTCTGTTCGGCCTCAACTTCCTGGCAATAATCAATCTGGTTGGTTTTCAATGCCGCTTCCACCATAGGGTGAAATTCGGTGATCAATTCAGACACTGTAAATGGCTTAACTACTTTGTTGTCACCACCTTTGGCAAACAACAGCATGTCGTTCACTTGCTTCTCTAAGTCATGCAATCTATCCATAAGCTTAGATTGAAAACGCGTTTTTGTTGCCGGCGGCAGGTTTGGCGCGGCAAGGTTTGATGCATACAGCATCGCACTTGAAAGCGGCGTTCGAACCTGATGGGCAAGCGAGGCCACCATTCTACCTAATGAAGACAAACGCTGAAGATCACTCACGCGAGACTGCAATAGTCGGGTCTCGGTCAGATCGGTAATCAAAATCAGCTGACCCGTGGTAGAGGCTGAAATCGCCAAACGTACTTTTCGCCCGTTCTTCAATGAGATCTCATGACCGTCATCGTCTTTTGGGTCGAAGGCACTTTGAATCACTGAAAACCACTTCTCGCCAACCAACTCAACACCAAGAATACGATGCGCTTCAGGGTTCGCTTCTCTCACTTCGCCGTGTGTATCTAACAAGATGACCCCTGCTGGCATCACGTCGAGTACTTGCTTATAGCGCTCAACCTGCTGTTCAACAGAATCTAGGTGTGATTGATTTTCTGGTTCGTTAGATACGCGCATGTCAAAAATTTGCCTCAAATACTAAAACAGCCTGAGACGTACAACACGAGTCAGGCTATTTGCTATATTTATCACATAGTTAAGCAAGCAACAACTCGACTATGGTTTATCTGTTCACTTAGCTAGAGTTACCAAATAGCTAAAAAGTGTGTGCTAGTTTTTCGTTTTCATCGAAAACTGAACACTATCGCTGCAAGTTATATTTACGCATTTTTTCAACCAGAGTGGTTCTACGCATTCCAAGCATGTCAGCAGCACGAGCAACAATGCCGCCCTGCGCTTCCAACGCTTGATTGATCATATTCACTTCCATATCCGCGAGTAACTCTTTCAAGTTAACCCCTTCTGGCGGTAACTCTTGAGGAGCATTGGCATTGTCGGCAATATCATCTTGCTGATCAAAGCTGAAATCTTCTGAGAATAAGTCAGCAAGTGCATCACGCTCTTGCTCCTCTTCAGATCCAAAGCTATTAAACTCTGGCTGGAACTCAGGGATATCGCTGTATCGATATTTAGTTGGCAGATGATTCACATCAACCAAGCTATTTGGATACAAGATAACCATTCGCTCAACCAGGTTCGCTAGTTCACGAACGTTGCCCGGCCAGTAATGCTCCATCAAAGAGTTGATAGCACGAGCCGTGAAACAGATAGGCATGCTGCCTTCCGCTTCCATTCGAGTCATCAGCTCTTGAAGCAACAGTGGAATATCTTCTTTGCGATCTTGAAGCGCCGGCATTTCGATCGGGAATACATTCAAGCGGTAGTAGAGATCTTCACGGAACGAATCATCGTCGATCATATCTTCAAGGTTGCGGTGCGTTGCCGCAATCACTCGAACATCAGCTTGTATGGTGCTGTTACCACCTACGCGCTCAAAGCATCGCTCTTGCAGCACTCGTAGCAGCTTAACTTGCATCGCCATCGGCATATCGCCAATTTCATCAAGAAACAGTGTGCCACCTTCAGCCAATTCAAAACGGCCCTTACGTGCGGTAATCGCCCCAGTAAATGCGCCCTTCTCGTGACCAAACAGTTCACTTTCAAGCAAATCAGGTGGAATCGCGCCACAGTTTACAGGAACAAAAGGCCCTGAACGACGTTTAGAGTGATAGTGAATGTTACGCGCTACGACTTCTTTGCCTGTACCAGATTCACCAAGAATCAGCACGTTCGCTTCCGTAGAAGAGACTTGTTCAATTAAGTGACGTACTTCTTGAATGCCAGCACTTTGTCCTACTAGGCTGCGAAACAGTGTGTTCTTGCGTGCCGAAGACACAACTTGAACACCTTTGCGGCCTAAGAAATCTTTACAGTGTCTTAATGCATCACTTAATTGCGGGTAGTTAAGAGGAAGTTCAAGCTCACCAACATAGTTAGTCAACTCGTCAACCGGGTGATTGTTTTTGCCAATCACCAGTAAAGGGATGTGATTGGCGTGAACAAGCTTCTCATTCAGTAATGCGTTGAAGCCTTTACCTTTAATTGAGCCAATGATGCAGCCGGCCCATTGTTGTGACCAGTCAACCTTGCGCGCTTGTTCAGAGCTGATTACTTCGCAGCTCTCTCCTACAAACTCTAATATTGTGCTTAAATTGTGACGATCTTGAGCGTTATCGTCGACGACAAGCAGTTTTGCCAAACCTTGCATAAGTAGGAATTATTGCCTTTATTTTGGTGCGATGCGGAAAAACGGTGAGCAACGTAGTCTATAAAACAGTGAAAATTATCAACGATTACGGTCTACGTGGACAAATTTAGGAAATCAGCAACGAAAAAAGCCATTAGGCTATCTAATGGCTTCTATTTTATTTGATTAAAAAAATAAGGCAACCAACCAATTAAGGGATATGAGATTGGTTAAAACTGCAATTTTTCTTTAAATCCCTACGTCAGCGGACGTCAAGTTGTGATATTCGTTCGGAATTTGGTCCCAAGCGCTCTTAATTTCGCGAATAATATCGATAACATCATCAATAGGCTGTGGGTCATTTTTGTGATTTGCCGCAGAAATTTGCGTGATCATGAACTCATAAAGTTGATCTAGGTTTTTCGCAATATCGCCACCATCGTCCATAGATAGGCAACTACGTAAGCTAATAATGATATCTAGAGCCTTACCAAGTCGCTCACCTTTCACAGGGATGTTGCCTGCTTGCATTGCCGCTTTTCCTTGAATCAAACGCTCGATAGCACCGGCCATTAGCATTTGTACAATCTTATGCGGTGAGGCAGCCGTTAGCTGACTATCCACTGATACCTTTTTATATGCCTGTAAAGAACCGCGCATAGTAAACCTCTTCTATAAAAACTTTTTGTATTGTTGAACTGATTTAGCACCGTGACGATATTTGTGTAGGGTCTTACCTACTCGACTCGTCTCAGACTGCATCAATTCGACTAATTTTCTGGTTCTGGTAATGGCTTCAAACCATTCAGAACTTTGCTTAACGTCGGGATGTGAGTCGATTATTTGAAGCACGTTTTGCAATAACTGTTCTCTGTTATCGACAAGCTGCGTTATTTCTTCAGCATTAATTTCACTAAATTCCAGTTTAGAGATAATTAGTTGATCGAGTTCACAAAGCTCTTGTAGCTGGCTATTCATCTATTAGCCCAACGCATTCATCATACTGCCCAACTGAGATTGCATCTTACTGGTCGCATCTTGCATGGCTGTGAACTTAGAGTGGGTACGGCTCTCTAGGCTGTCCATGCGGCGGTCGAGCGCGCTTTGGTCATCAACCAAACGGTAGTTTTGCTCGACCAAGCTCTTCTCTCTAGTACGGATTGAACCCGTGATACCTGTGATACCTTGAATCGCATCTTCCACTTTTTTGGCGAAACCATTGTTACCACCAAAGAACTCTCCCAACTTATCGAAGTTGTTGTTGAGTTGACGATCAAGCATGTCGTAGTTGATTTCTAGCGAGCCTTGTCTTGTGGTGGTGATGCCGAATTCAGTCAAAGACTTAAGGTTGTCTGGCGCACCTTCGATACTTGATGAGAACACCCCTTTCAATCGAGAGTCGGCGTTACGTACTGTACTGTCACCAGAAAGCGGGCCTTTTTGACCGGTCGTTGGATCAACACCCGCAAGGTCTTTCGACACTTGATAGAACTGGTTATAAGAGCTCACAAAGGATTCGATATCTTGGCGAACACTGTTACGGTCGTACTCAACACCAATTTCTGCCGGCGGCTTATCTTTTGGCGTTTTTCCTTTCACGGTAATATCAATACCTTCAACGGCATCTTCAATCACATTGTTATTACTAGAGAGCTGAGCGACACCATCTAAGACAACCATAGAATCTTGGCCAGCCTGAACTTCAGTCATACCACTATAGGTATCAAAAGATTGCTGTGCTTGTTCAAGGTCTGCTTGCGCTTTATCGACCTTCTCTAAAAGTTCGCGCTCTTCGGGTTCTAATTTGGCACGCTCAATTTTCTTGGCTTGTTCTGCGGTGAGTTCGCCTTTTTGAACTTTCTCAGCCAACTCCGCTTTTTCTTGTGAAATCTTCTCTTCGATACGCGCTTGCTCAGCCTCAAGCTTTTGTTGGGCTTCTTTCGGTGTCACGTATGAATCGGTCAGAGTACCTGAGGCAGCATTTGACCACCCCGGCACATCGGGTGCCTTCTCTATCGCTTTTTCATCAAGCTCAAGTTCTGGTGTGTAGTAAGAATCTAAAAGCGTACCTGACGCGGTTTCAGTCCAGCCAGGGATATTGTCTTCAGGCATCACCGACTTTGCCGCTTGAGCTGCGTCTAGGGCAGCTTGACCGTCGGCTGCGGCTTGCTCACCGTAGCTGAGACTTTGAGAGTCTCCGTCAACATCTGAAGTAGAATCGGTTTGGGCTGCTGGGATGATATTGCCATCTTTATCGAGTGTTTCATTCACATTTGGGTCATCGCTAGCGATCACTTCATCGATGAGTTCGACGGCTTTTCCTGCGGGGGTTAGAGCTAGAATATCTTGAGCAGCAACGCGCGCTTTCTCTAGCGCTTTAACACGTTCTTCAAGCGTTTTGTATTCGAGTTTTTTTAAGGGATTAGCAGCATCTGACTCAACATTAATGCTGATTTGCTGATCTGAACCAGACTGGTTTGAGGCAATAATAAGTCTTGGGCCTTCGACATCGTTAATAATAGATGCACGAACGCCTGGGTTGCTATCTGCACCGTTGATACCACGAACAACGTCGATAAGTCTCGATCTGTCGCCAACTTGCACATCAAAGCTGTCATCACCAAGCGAAACCTGCAGCTTACCTGGGCCAAATTTCATGTCCTCTGACAGTACATCAGAAGCCACTTTATGGCTTTGGGCAAGCTGCAACACATCGATGGCATATTTGCCAGCGATCGCTTCGGTAGTCGCGGTTGCAGAGACAAGACCTTCATCGGTACTTTCGACTGTTCGCACAGCAAAAGCTTTTTCCTGACGAAAGTTTGTCATCAGGTTTTTCATCGAATCAAGGGATTCTCTGAGTCTTCCATAGGCACTAATGCTGGTATCGATTCGCGTTCGTTCATTGTCGATTCGTTGCTGTTTAGGTACACGCTCCGAATCAACAATTTTGCTGACCATGGAATTAATATCCATGCCAGACGAAATCCCCATTGGGCCAAAACTCATTAAATCACCTCAATAATACGACTTAAACCTTCACCTCAAATATTCGACTATTCGAGTTTTGGGCTGCTAGGCGTCTTAGAATTTCAAGCATTTCTTCATCAGGGATCTGGCGAATAATATCACCAGTTGTGGTCTCATAAATGGTAACCACATCTCTCCCAGATTCTTCATCGACCTTAAAAGCCACACCCTTATTGAGAGAGGAGACAAACTCGTTGACCTTCTCCACCATTTTGACTCGCTCTTCATCATTTAACTCTTGTCTATGTTGAGCTAATTGAATCGCCGCTTCGGTAGCTTCCTCTTTCGATTTCTCTACCTTGTCATAAGATGTTGCTTCTTTTAGTCGCGAAATACTCGACGCACTACTACCTTCATCGCTTGCAATTTTAATGCCATTAGGTGAGCCATAAGGCTGGATGTTCGATGCGTTGGATGATATTTCCATAACACTCTCCCTCCCTCCTTTATGAGCCAAACAGTAAAACTCTACCCAGAGTAGAGTTTACCGCTACTTACCGAGGTAAGTTTAGCCCAATAAGCTTAGAGCTGCTGATGGTGACTGTTTTGCTTGAGCTAGGATAGAAGTACTCGCCTGTTGTAGGATTTGAGACTTCGTCATAGCTGTTGTTTCTTTCGCGTAATCGGTATCTTTGATACGGCTCTTAGACGCATTAACGTTTTCGTTGATGTTGTCTAAGTTACTGATTGCGTGGTCAAAACGGTTTTGGAAAGCACCTAGAGAAGCACGTTGGCTATCAACAGATTTTAGAGCACCATCAATGATAGATACTGCTTCGTTTGCACCTGCAACAGAAGTTACGTCGATATCGTTAACGGTAACGTCTTTACCAGCACCGATACCTAGTTCGCCCGCAAGGCTGCCGCCAAACTCAACATCACCTTCAACTTTTTGGCTTGAAGCGAAAAGTTGCAGTTTGCCGCCTTCACCTACAGACGCTTTAACGTCTTGGCTTTGACCATTGATGTAAGTTGCTAGCTCTTCAATATCGTTGCCTTCTTTCGCAGAAATGGACAATTCTTGAGCTTCACCAAACTTATCATTGTACTTAATCGTTAGATCAGAACCAGCACCTACACGCCAAGAAGCATCTTTGCCTTCTTCTACGCCATAGCTTTTGCCGCCCATGTCTTTAGTGTCAGTGCGCATGTTCCCCATAGAGAGCATTACCGCCTCACCAGAGTCTGCGCCAATTTGGAAAGATTGGCTACCGTAAGTACCGTTAAGAAGCCTGTTACCACCAAAAGAGGTCGTTTCAGCAATACGGTTAAGTTCTGTGTTTAGAGCAGAGACTTCTTCTTGGATCGCAACACGTTCAGATTTGCTGTTTGAACCATTGGAAGATTGAAGAGAAAGGTCACGCATACGTTGCAGAATGTTGGTTGACTCATTCATTGCACCTTCAGCTGTCTGTGCAATAGAGATACCGTCATTCGCGTTTTTCACAGCCATGTCTAGGCCACGGCTTTGCGACGTTAAGCGGTTAGAGATTTGTAGGCCCGCAGCATCATCTTTTGCGCTATTGATTTTATAGCCAGAAGACAAACGCTCCATTGATTTTTGAGTACCTTCAGCCGCGCTATTCAGGTAGCGCTGAGCCGTCATTGCAGACACATTAGTGTTTACATTAATCGCCATAGTTGATCTCCTTTAGGCATTTTTTAATGCATTTATGTGACTCTCACCTCACACAAATACATGTCAATTTGTTTATGCACCAGTGTCTCTCTCACCTTACATTGGTACATATCATTTCTCTCAATCCCTTTAACGGCCCCTTAATTAGAAGCTTTAATAAAAAATGCGATTTTTTTCGTATTCTTTTCAACAACAAAGAAAAGTGTGATCGGGCTTCAATTAATAGAGCAGCATTCGTTAAAGTTCCCCGTTTTCTTGATTATTGAGCATTGTGTTGAATATTAAATCAAAAGAGATCCCTGATATCTCGTTCTACTCTATTCTGGGATGACGGTTAATTCCCTCACCGGCTTATGGTTCACTCTTAATTCCTTACAGTGGTAGATAAGAACGAAACAAACTCCTTCCTCAAATAACTAGATTCCTGATACCTCGTTCTACTCAGTTCTGGAATGACGAATTACTGTTTTAGTTATTTTCACACCGTCATTCCCTACAGTGAGGAACGAACGTGATAGGGAATCTCGCTTTTGCTCCTGCTTACCAACATTGCACTTTTTCAAATACACCTTGCGAAATAGCGGGTAATAAAAAACCCAGCCGAAGCTGGGTTTGTTTAGCGCTCATCTCTCACCACGAGCTAATTTGTGGAGGCCCTACGTTAACGCTTATGATCAACAAAGATTATAGTCAACGTGGCTTTTTAATCGATTAACCTAGTAGGCTAAGTGCCGAGTTCGGCGCTTGCTTCGCTTGAGCAAGGATCGAGCTTGAAGCTTGAGAAAGAATTTGTGACTTAGTCATCTGAGTCGTTTCTTTCGCGAAATCGGTATCTTTAATACGGCTCTTAGATGCGTTAACGTTCTCGTTAATGTTGTCTAAGTTACTGATAGCGTGGTCGAAACGGTTTTGGAAAGCACCTAGCTCAGCACGGTGGCTATCTACATACTTAAGTGCCGCATCGATAATAGCTACAGACTCTTGTGCGCCACCTACGGAAGTAACGTCGATAGTATCAACCGTCACTTCTTTACCAGTTTGCATGCCTAGTTCGCCAGCAAGTGCACCAGAGAATTCAACACTGCCTTCAACTTTGTTGTTACCTGCAAACATTTGTAGCTTGCCATCTTCAGTTACCGACGCTTTAACAGAATCTTGTTGACCATTGATGTACGTTGCTAGCTCTTCGATGTCGTCACCCGCTTTTGCGCTGATGTCGATTTCTTGTGCTTGGCCGAAGTTATCAGTGAACGACAGTTTTAGGTCGTTAGAGCCTGCTTGAACGTTCCAATCTTTGTCTTTCGCGTTCTCAGTTTGGTAGCTCTTACCACCCATCTGAGCGTTGTCAGAGCGCATGTCTTTCAGTTGAAGCATTACCGCTTCACCGTTATCCGCACCGATTTGGAATGATTTAGTACCGTGAGTACCGTTAAGCAGCTTGTTGCCACCAAAAGACGTCGTTTCCGCAATACGGTTTAGTTCGTCGTTCAGTGCTGTTACTTCTTCTTGAATCGCTACACGCTCAGATTTTGAGTTTGAGCCGTTTGAAGATTGTAGAGACAAATCACGCATACGTTGCAGGATGTTCGTTGTCTCGTTCATTGCACCTTCAGCAGTTTGTGCAATTGAGATACCGTCGTTCGCGTTACGT
>NZ_JADDYK010000063.1:66292-67825 GCF_015163615.1 Vibrio sp. OPT18 | reverse complement strand
AGCAACATCAAGGCCGCGGCTCTGAACGTTCAAACGGTTCGAGATTTGTAGGCCCGCAGCGTCATCTTTTGCGCTGTTGATTTTTGAGCCTGAAGCTAGACGCTCCATTGATGTTTGTTGTGCGCTGTTTGCGTTGTTTAGGTAACGTTGCGCTGTCATCGCTGAAACGTTTGTATTTACATTCACTGCCATGGTGATTTCTCCAATTGATTTTCCGGTATAGCGGTTTCCGACGTCTCGGAAAACCAAGTAGTTCTCTCAAAGTTACTTTTAATAACGGCGCGAAAATCAGAAGCTTTAGAAAAACTTTTAAAAAACCACAAAAAAATTATTAATTTAATATTTATCAACAACTTAATTTTCATCATTTTCTAATATAGCGATAGATTTCAATTGGAAAAAGATCTTAGCCTGTTCGAAAAATGTACTAATCGCCCTCTAAATAGCTCAGGGTGGAGAAATGATCAATCGCCAAAGATCTCTGACTTACGCAAATCTTGTGTAATAGATGACATTATTTGTCGTGAAGAAGAACCATCAAATAGAGATTTGGAAAAGGTAGTGCGAGAAAGTTCACAGGAAAATAAATAGCAAAAACAAGAAATACAGAAAGGAAAAAGCCCCTTTTCCTTTGAGAGAACCGGGGCTAGTTGGCGCGTCAGAGCCTGTGTGGAGATCATCGAGAAATGAACACATTTCCGACTTGCCGTTGCATTCTTACTGTAAAAATGGATAGCAGGTGAGAGATGAGAGAGCTAAACATTCAATAGTAAGTATGCTTGCCAGTTTCCCTTGCTGCATGGCTCACGTCTGAACACGAGCAGCAAGTTCAACCAATAACTATTGCAATAGTGACATCGCAGAGTTAGGCAACTGTTTTGCTTGAGCAAGTATTGAAGTACCTGCTTGTTGCAGAATTTGTGATTTGGTCATTTGCGTCGTCTCTTTCGCAAAGTCCGTATCTTTGATTCGGCTGTTTGAAGCGTCTACGTTCTCTTGTACGTTTGCCAAGTTATTAATACTGTGGCTTAGACGGTTCTGTTTTGCACCCAAATCAGCACGCTGTGAATCCACGTACTTCATTGCAGAATCAATCACGCTGATCGCGTTCTGTGAACCCGCAACGCTGGTTAAGCTAACATCTTGAACCGAGGTTGCGCGGCCTTCACTCTTAATACCTAGCTCAGACGCTAGACCACCAGAGATAGACATTGGGCCGTCAAGGTCAGGTTCAGCAACGAACAGTTGAATGCGACCATCATCAGTAACCGATGCGTTCACAAGATCAGACTGACCATTAATGTAAGTCGCAAGCTCTTCGATATCATCGCCCGCTTTGGTATTGATATCTAAAACGATGTCTTCACCCGCTTTGGTTTTGAATTCGAACTTAAGATCGCGAGCTTGTGCAGGCACTTCCCAGCTCTTGTCTTTGCCGTTTTCAGAATCAAACGTTGTACCACCCATGCGGAAATCATCAGCACGAATGCTCGTCAGAGCCATGATCATCGCTTCACCAGAGTTAGAACCAAT
>NZ_JADDYK010000063.1:53835-66238 GCF_015163615.1 Vibrio sp. OPT18 | reverse complement strand
CTGGAACGATGCTTCACCAAATGAACCGTTCAATAGACGACGGCCACCAAATGAGGTTGTCTCTGCGATACGGTTAAGCTCATCTTGAAGTGCCGAAGACTCTTCATTGAGCGCGGTACGTTCAGCTGCGGTGTTAGTTCCGTTTGATGATTGAATCGCCAGATCACGCATACGTTGCAGTACGTTGGTTGATTCATTCATCGCGCCTTCAGCAGTTTGTGCAATTGAAATACCATCATTGGCATTACGCATTGCAACGTCTAAACCACGTGATTGCGCCGTTAAACGGTTAGAGATTTGCAGACCGGCTGCATCGTCTTTCGCGCTGTTGATTTTATGCCCTGATGACAAACGTTCCATAGAGGTCGCTAAATCATTAGACGCTTTATTCAGGTAACGTTGTGCTGTCATAGCAGAAACGTTAGTGCTTACATTGATAGCCATTTTGCTCTCCTTATGAGTCCGCAAAGTTTCTGCGAAGCGGCCAGCTTTACTCTCATATGGATAAGCACTGACCGTGTATTACTCGATAAACCTATACAAGGTTTAAGATCTGTATTAATCATTTATAACCAACACAGTTACAAGTTATGTGCCAAGTTTAATCTCCTATAAATAATTTTTTAATTATCTAAAAATCAAAAACTTACACACAACACTGCGCAATTATTACTTTCTTCTATTAGAAAGTGAAAAATATTCACCTTCCTTATTGCCGTTTTTTGCCGCTATTTTAGAAACATCACGCTCCGTACAAAAAAGCGGCAAACTGTGGCGTCATTCGCTCGTATGGCATAGCACATACGGCAAGGAATCAACGCCATGGTGATCGACAAGTCACCATTAAATGTCGATTGAACATTAAATATAGTTAAACAAGGTCAGGTCTTTGGTTTTGCCAAACGCTTGTTGAGAAGCTTGTAATGCTCGAGAGTTTTCATTGAACTCAATGATCGCTTTCGAGTAATCCAAGTCTTCAAAGTTGCTTTTTGCTTTCGCTAAAGACAGCTTAAAATCTTCATGCTGCTGCTCTTGGATATCGAGCGTATTCAATCGCGCACCGACATCCGTTCTCGCTTTGGTCAAATGAATAAACGCAGCATGGAACTCTTCAGTTGCTTGTTGCAACTTTGCCGTCGCTGATGCGTCAGACACTGATGATTCTGCAAGTTCTGCTGCATCTTGGAAGGTGTCAAATATTGAAAATGAGCTTCTTGGCTCCAAAGTAATCGAATCACCTTTGGTTATTTGGCCTTTGATTTGAATACTCAAACCTTCATATTCAATACCTTTAGATGGTTCAAAATCTTCTACAGACACCGTGCTGCCATCTTTTTCGAGTTGATAAGCAAATTTGCCATTTTGCATATCTACAAAAGTAATTTTGTAGGTTGATTCGTCTTGAAAAGATTCATTTGTTGCTCTTTCAAGTAGCAATGCGGAGGCTGGCTGCAAATCATATTGAGGTTCATAATCACCGAATGGATTATCGATCTCCATAAACAACTTGCTACCCGGATCATTCATCGCCATTTCAAAACTGCTTGCCACACGCATCTTGCGTTGATAATCGTCTCCGGCATAACTGACATGGCCCTTGTTATCTCGGAAAAATGGCTGATTCTTAGGTTTTGTACCTGCAAATGTATAGTTACCTGACTCATCTTGGGAGTTAGACATATGCAAAAAATTACTAGCTAACTCTTGAATTTCACGTCTCTTTGCAAGGCGGTCTTCTGGAGATAATGAACCGTTAACCATTTCCATCACGGTACGTTTTGCTTCATCAGCAAAATCCTCTGAATTAGAAATCATAACTTCTTGATGTTCTAATCGATTACGAACCAAGACTATTGCGTCGCTATATTGCTTTAGTTGTTCTGACTGCTGACCAATGTTCTGCAAATAGTGCGTCGCCAATGGGTCATCACTTGGCGACTGTAACTTCTTACCGGAAGCAAGTTGCGCTTGGTTGTGATGCACCTTGTTCTCTTGACGGCGCAAGTCATTTTGTACTGACTGATAATTATGGAAGCTAGAGATACGATTCAACATTTATACCATCCTATCTCAGAGCCAAAATAGTGTTAAACGTATCGTTGGCTGCTTGCATGATGCGTGAAGAAGCCATATACGCTTGTTGAAATTTCATCATATTTGCCGCTTCTTCATCGAGGTTTACTCCCGAGATAGAAGCAATACGCTCTTGAGCCGACTGTTTTTCTAACCTCGCGATATCACTCAAGCGATTGGCCGTTGAAGATTTCAAGCCCGTATTGGTATTCAAGTTGTGGTAAAGGTCTAAAATCGTAGACTCACCCTCATTCAACAGCTTTCCTGTTTGAAGATCTTGTAGCTTACGAAGGTTACCGTTATCACCTTCTGATGGGACAAGGTTTGCCGTAAACTTGTCGTTTGCCACCGCGCCTGGAGTTAACTCAAATGTTGTACCGTTGATGGTCACTGGGCCTTCAGGCGGATACGGTTGAGGCTGCATTAAAATGTTGCCCTTAGGATCGGTAACCGCAAACTGCTCACCCTTCGGTGATACAATCACTTCGAACTCACGCAATTGACCTGCCGCTAAGATTTTGAACCCAGCAGTACCCTTGGCAAACGTAGTCGATGCTTCATAGCTTTGTGCGGCAATGTCTTTCGGGTCTTTGGTTTCCATCTGTATTTGAGCAGCAAAATTGCGAGTTGGACGCAGTAACAGCTTCTCTCCTAGTTCAGGAGGATTACGTACTTCCACTCGCATGCCATCAAGATAAAAAGCACTACCGCTAGAGTCGGTCGCCATCTTAACGGTCTCACCGTTCGGCTTAGTCACGACATAATCACTGCCATCGTATTTCAGGCCATACTCACCGCCTTTTAAAGCAGAGGTATCATCAATGTATACCGCAACATCGGCTTTCGATTGCCCGCTAGCCGTGACACGAGATTTTGCCACCAGCTCTGAGTTCACGTCGGTAAACAGGTCCTTACCTACGTTGCCGTTAAGATCCAAACCTTGTTCTTGAAGACTATTTACCTCGTATGAAAACGCGGTCGCCAAACGACCAAGCTCATCCATGATTGCCGGGATATGTTCGTCACGCATGTCTAGCATGGCGCCGATTTTTCCGTCGATATCACTGCTGGTGATCGGTTTTAAAGACTTACCTTCAACAATCGCTAGGCGGCGCTGATGTGTATCGGGTAATCCATCAACCATTTTTAATTGGCTTGCTTCACTACCAGAGACCAAGGTGTGGCCATTACCAATATGGACATTAAACCCTTCGGCATTTGAGCGTGGTGTCACCGTTACTTTGGTGTAACCAGAAAGCTCATTAATCAACTTTTCGTGCTGATCTCGTAGGTCATTATGAGGCCCAGGAGTTCGCATCATTAAACGCTGAACATCACGGATCTCGTACGCAAGTTGGTTAACTCGCTCAATACCCATATCTAATTTTTTATTAGTAGAATCAGATTGTTGACGAACCGTTTCATGGAATTCATTTAACGTCTTGCTGAGTAGTCCAGCCTTTTCTAATACAACTTTTCGAGCACCGACATCATTCGGTGTATCGGCTAATGTTTTAACCGAATCAAACCATTCGTTGAGGTTTTCTGGAATCTTCTTAGAAGCAACCGATGACAGCATACTCGACAGCATATCGAGGTTAGCTTCGGTGTCGCCTTTATTGGCGGCATTGGTTGTCGATAAGTTAAGTTCGTTGACGGCAAATTGGTCCCAAGAGCGGCGAACATTTTCCACATGCACACCCATACCGTAGCTTTGGCCACCGTACTGACGCGGGTCATTCACACCTTGAATCACAGATTGGCGGCTATAGCCCTCTGTGTTGGCGTTAGAAATGTTATGACCTGTGGTGTTTAGCTGTCTCTGAGCAGTAAGAACACTTTGTGCCCCTACATTCAGAAGATCCGACGCCATAATGCCCCCAAAAAACTTAACAAAATCAGGATAAACTGATTAACTACCAGTTTAAAAAGCAATATATGTGCCAATAGAGACAGTCGAGAGATAAAAGACAATAATTTATTGAAGTGTAAGGAGATAACGACAGACTTCGCTGCAAACTTTCAGGGGATAGATAAGAAAATAGCCTGCCTATGGCAAGCTCTCGAGTACATTCAATAACGCTAGTTCATCTCGTCAATCTTGGCTTTCACTCGCAGAACCTTGTCTGCATAGTTAGGATCCGTTGCGTAACCTGCTTGGTGAATACCTTTGATGAAATTCTCTGAGTTACCTTGATGCTGCAATGCCGTTTCGTATCTTGGGTTTTCATTCAAGAACTTCACATAGTCGTTAAAGCTATCTTCAAAGTTTGAGTAAGAACGGAAAGAAGCGGACTCTTTAACCGCAGTTTTACCATGGAACTCAAGCGTCTGCGTAGCAACCTTATCACCCTTCCAACTTCTGTCTGCTTTGATGTTGAATAGGTTATTACTGTTGCCCAAAGAGTTCTTAATCATTTTAGAACCCCAACCCGTTTCAAGAGCTGCTTGTGCCAATAGTAGAGACGAGTCCACTCCAAGCGCACTTGCCGCTTTTTCAGCGTAAGGCTTCATTGAAGTCACAAACGATTCTGGAGAATCAAAGGATACTGGCTGTTTTGCTTTAGACGCAACTTGGGCAGATTGAACGTCTGACACTCGCTCTTCCGAACGGCCTGAGTATTGTGGTCGTTGCAATGAAGCATCAAAGCCTTCACTGCGAACTTTCTCTTCAGACGCATCGCTTGCTTGGCCTGCGCTTAGCTGAGCTACGATCATATCCGCAAGACCTAACGAACCTGAAGCGCTCAACTCACTCGCCATTTGGTCATCTTGCATCTGACGATAGAACTGCTCATTCTGGCTGTTCAGCATATCTGACTTAAAGCTCGAGTTCGCATCGCGCATCGACTTAAACAACATCGAGGTGAAAATCGATTCAAACTGTTTTGCCGCAGCAGTTAATGCTTCTTTCTCGCTACCTTCTTCACCGTTTACTGCTTGTTGACGAAGACGGTCTAGGCTGCCGATGTCATGAATAAAGCCGATGTCATTGTTATTCTTAATCATGCTTTGCCCCCTTAGATAATGATCAACTGGCCTTCAATCGCACCCGCTTGTTTCAGTGCTTGAAGGATTGCCATTAAATCAGAAGGTGCAGCGCCCACTTCATTGACTGCGCGGACCAAATCGTCCAGCGTTAGGCCAGGTTCAAATTTGAACATCTTGCCATCGCCTTCCGTGATTTCGATATCTGAATCAGGAACCACTACCGTTTGGCCACCAGAGAATGCATTCGGTTGGCTTACGTTTAGATTTTCTTTGATTGCAACCGTCATACCACCGTGGGTGACCGCCGCCGCTCTTAGACGAACGTGCTTACCAACTACAATAGTTCCGGTACGAGAGTTAACAATGATTTTTGCAGAGCCCTCTGCAGGATCAAATTCGATGTTTTCGATTGCCGACAGGAAAGCCACGCGTTGGCTGATTTCTCGAGGAGCGCGAACTTTTACAGACGTCGCGTCTACCGCAGACGCCATCTGTGGACCTAGGAAGTTGTTAACCGCATCAGCCAAACGCTGAGCCGTTGTGAAATCAGATTGAATTAGGTTAAAGGTGATGTAGTCGCCACGGCCGAATGGGGTTGGGATCTCTTGTTCTACTGTTGCACCGCTAGAGATGATACCCACGTTAGGGTTGTTACCGACAATCTTGGAACCGTCGTTACCTTGCGCACTAAAGCCACTTACCACTAAGTTACCTTGCGCGACCGCATACACTTGACCGTCTAGACCTTTCAGGAATGTCTGTAGCAAGGTACCACCACGAAGGCTTTTTGCTGAACCGATAGAAGACACTGTTACGTCAACTTCCTGACCTTGCTTAGAGAATGCCGGAAGTTCAGCGGTAACAATTACTGCCGCTACGTTTTTGGTTTTTGGCTTAGTGCCGGGCGGCAATTGAATGCCAAAATTTTGCAGCATCGCGTTAAACGTTTGATCGGTAAAGGGAGTTGTTTCACCTGTACCCGGCAAACCAGTCACCAAACCATAACCGACAAGTTGGTTACTGCGAACACCCGCCACTTTTGCCACGTCTTTGATACGCGCAGCATGGGCACTGGTGGCAAGAAATAGCATGCCGAATAGTACGAGTGTTAGTTTTTTCATTGAGTAACCTGTCTGTATTGCTTTAATTTATAATAGCTTAGCTAAATATGGCTGCATGATAGAGGCTGTCAGTATGTAGACACCCTCTCAAGCTCTACAGTGATACATTAAAGAATCGTGCCAAGAATCCAGGCTCTTGCATATCTTTCTGTACGCCAGTTCCTGAGTACTGAATTCGCGCGTTAGAAACACGGTTTGAAGCGATGGTATTTTCGAAGTCAATATCGTCTGGACGGATGGTGCCGCTTAGGCGGATGTACTCATCGCCGGTGTTCAGTGTCATCCACTTCTCACCACGAACCACTAGGTTGCCATTAGCTAATACTTCGATCACTTCTACGGTGATGTAGCCGCTGATGCTGTTACTTTGGTTGGCTGACGCATCACCCGCAAAGGTATTGGTGTTGCTCAGGTCATAAGAGAAGTTGTACTTGTCGATCGTCAGCTCTTGACCACCAACGGCCAGTGGCTCCATCGATGCATCATTCGACTTAGACATGTCTGCGTTGGCTTTTTTGGTCGCTCGAGTATTCTCATCTAGCGCCACAGTAATGATGTCACCAATACCACGCGGTTTTGAGTCGTCATACATGCTGCCAATGTGATTCACATTGAACAATGAGCCCGTTGCCGCTGCGTAATGCTCTGGTTTCTGCTTTGGGTTGATTGGCGCCCATGCTGGGTCACCAGCAATTGGGTCGGTTCTACCACGAAGCGTATCGATAATGCCTGAGCTCTCTTGCGCCGACTTATCACCTTCCACAGCATCAACCACTGTGGTTGCATTTTCTTCTGCCGGAGTCTCAATCGGGTCCAGCACAGCACACCCCGACATAGACATAAACAAAGCTAAACAAAAAATACGTTTCATGGCGATATACTCTCAGCAGGCAGTGGTAAATGGGTCAATTAGCAAAAACAGATCGATTAATTAAAAAGTAAACGGCGAATAAACCAATTACAGCTGTTGGTTAACAAAGCTCATCATCTTGTCTACTGACGAGATAACTTTCGAGTTCATTTCGTATACACGCTGAGCTTCAATCATGTTTACCAGCTCTTCGGTTACGTTTACGTTCGATGTCTCTAGCATCGACTGGCGAATGTTACCTAGGCCATCAAAACCCGGAACACCCTCTTGTGGGTCGCCACTCGCACCAGTTGGCAAGTAAAGGTTTTGACCTACAGGTTCTAGACCGCCTGGGTTTACAAAGTCAGTAATGGTAATTTGACCAACCACGACGTTGTTTTGCTCACCACGTAGACGAACCGATACTTCACCGTCGTTACCAACCGTTACTGAGATCGCGTCTTCAGGAATCACGATTTCTGGTTGTAGAGGGTAACCTTGGCCCGACGTTACGATCGCGCCTTCACCGTTCAGTGTGAACTGACCATTGCGGCTGTAACCTGTTTCACCGTCTGGCATTTCAACTTGGAAGAAACCGTCGCCTTCAATCATCATGTCTAGGCTGTTAGACGTCGTTTGTGCGTTACCGTGAGTATGCACTTTTTGAGTTGCGACGACCTTAGAACCGGCACCCAGCATCAAACCACTTGGTAGCTCAGTATTCTGAGATGATTGACCACCCGGTTGATTAATATTTTGGTAGAACAAATCTTCAAATACCGCGCGGCTCTTTTTAAAACCAATGGTCGAGGCGTTGGCAAGGTTGTTCGAAATCGTTGAGATATTGGTTTGTTGGGCGTCTAAACCCGTTTTACTTACCCATAATGCTGGATGCATAGTAATGTCCTTTAAATTCTATTAGCTCATACGAAGCAGTGAATCAGACGACTTGTCCATTTCCTCTGCTGTGCTCATCATCTTGACCTGCATTTCAAACTGACGTTGTAAGTCAATTAGGCTGGTCATTTCACCTACGGCATTTACGTTACTGCCTTCGATAGCACCTTTTAGCAACGTTACCGCTGCATCTGCTTCGTATGCCTGATCTGGGTTTTTCGAACGGAATAGACCATTCGTATCTTTAAACAAACTTTGGTTGTCTGGACGCACAAGCTTAATACGATCAACCACGGCCAATTCTTCAGCTGGAGCGCCTTGAGGAATTACCGAAATCGTACCGTCAGTACCAATTTCTACTTTACTGATTGGAATTGGCAGTGTGATTGGCGCATCGTTTTCACCTAGCACCAAATGGCCACTTGCGTTAGTTAGCAAACCGTTTTGGTCAACCTTTAGATTACCGTTACGCGTTAAACCTTCGCGGCCGGTGTTATCCATAACTGAAATCCAGCCATCACCTTGAACGGTAACATCGAGATCTCGGCCAGTGGTAACCACACTACCTTGCGCGAAATTATGACCAGGACGCTCTGTCATGCTGAAAACACGAGTAGGCATGCCTTCACCATACGCTTGCATTGAACGTGCTTGTGCTAAATCAGCACGGAAACCCGTTGTACTTACGTTGGCAAGGTTGTTTGCACGTAGCTGCAAAGCCTGCATATTTTGCTTTGCGCCACTCATGGCAAGAAACAGTGCGCGATCCATAATTTTGCTCCAAAAAATCATCTTCTAGAGCTTATAAAGCAAACACTGTGCCAATATTTTTAACCGTTATTTATCAATAATTTAAACAGGAAATGAACAAAGAGGGGTGATCATTAAAGGATCATTCAGGAAGAATTGTTGCCAGTGGCATTACCGTGCGGCAATAGGGGCGGCAAATAAGAAGACAAACAACAATACCCAATTCAATAATATTGAATTGGGTATTCGCAGATGATTCAAACGCTCGAAACGATTAACGAATCTGAAGAATATTCTGTTGTAGCTGGTTGTGTACTTCTAGAGAACGTGAGTTCGCTTGGAAGTTGCGTTGAGCAGAAATCAAATCAACCAGCTCTTGAGTCATATCGATGTTCGACTGCTCTAACGAGCCGTTGTTGATGCTACCAAATGAACCTTTGTTCGATTCACCCCAGATCTTATCGCCAGAGTAACTAGTAGAATCCCATTGAGTACCGCCTTTCTTATCCAGACCTTGCTCATTTGGTACACGAACCAAGCCTACACGGCCAAGCATCACATTTTCACCATTTGAGTAAGTACCCAGAACACTGCCGGCTTCATCAAAATCAACCTTAGTAAGGAAACCCGTTGTTGCACCATCTTCATCAAACTTAGTCAATTCAAATGGAGCAGCAAACTGAGTTGAGGAGTCTAGACCAAAATTAAGTGTTTGAGTTACATCGGCACCATTTAAGTCAATCGGAGTCGTACCTGAACCTAGCTGCTCAGAAATAATCGGCTGGCCATTATTTAGATTCGCTAAAGTACCGTCATTGTTAAAGCGCATAGTGTGACCGATATGACCTGTTGCGTTGGTAGCGTCACCACCGGTAATGTTGACTGGCTTTTCACCTTCACCATCAGTCATCGTGTAGTAAGTTTGCCAAGTATTAGGTTGGGTTTGATCTTTGAGGTAATAAGTCGTTAACTTGTAAGACTGCCCCATAGAATCGTATACCGTCGAAGATGTTGAACGATTATAAGTATCAGAATCATTGAAATTAAATGCAGCCGGGTCTTTAAGATCACCATTCGCCGGAAGGTTAACCCCGACTTCAATATTACCTGTTTGCTTTGGCTTACCAAACTCTGCAGGAATGCTTAATGGCTTTGGGGCATATGAAGATACTTCACCACTTGCAGGATCAACTGCATAACCAAGAAGAAACTCATCATTTGAGGTTACCATGTAGTTATCTTTATTAAGGTGAAATGCTCCATTACGAGTTAATTCATTAATCTCTGGCACCATGCGATCTTTAGCTACAGCAAAAAAACCTGTACCACTAACTCTCAAATCCATTGGGTTATTCGTATAAATACTTGAACCTTCGTGAAATTGTTGCGCCACTTTGCTAGCTTGCGCACCGCCACCAGGGGTGGTTTTTCCGTTAGTGAACAACGAGCTTGAATAAACATCACCAAACTCGGCACGAGACTCTTTAAAGCCAAATGTGTTTGCGTTCGCAATGTTGTTACTGGTTGTATTCAGGTCTAATTGTGCAGCGGATAAGCCGCTTAAAGCTACATATGACATTCCATTATTCTCCTAATCTATCTAGCTAGCATAGTCACTCAATAAAGAGCTACGCTTTACCAACTTCTAGTACTTCAGCAAGTCGTACTGGCGATGTGAAACCAGCCAGATTGAGTAGTACGTTGCCATCGCCCTTACCAAGAAGCACACTGTTCACGTTCGCATAACTGGAAACTTGGAACTCTGTGTTCTCGCCATCCAGCAAACCCGACGCTTTCACGTTGTATTTACCGGCCGGCAATGGGTTACCGTCTTCGTCTTTTCCGTCCCATTCAACACGTGTATCACCAGATGGTTTAGAGCCGATATCAAATGTGCGAACCAATTGGCCAACTTCGTTCTCAACACGGACCATTACATTGTCCATTGCCTGAGGAAGCTTAACCATTGCCGCCATACCGCCATCACCGGGTTTTACACCTGCCGCACCAGGAACCAATACATCACGGCCAACCAAAGAGGATGCCTGAAGTGCTTGGTTAGAGGTCATTGATGAATTCAAGCTTTCAAACTGTGTATTCATTTTGCCAATGCCATCTACGGTCGCAAATGAAGCCATTTGCGCAATCATCTGGTCATTGCTAACCGGCTTGAAAGGGTCTTGTTGTGCTAGTTGCTTAGTCAACAAAGATAAGAAGTCTTCTTGTTTAAGATCCTGCTTACCTGTTGTTTCGTCGGGCTTCTTAGCGCCATCTTGAAGACTCTTCAGCTGGTCAACATAGGACAAGCCGCTTTGACCAACATTGTTGTTGATTCCAGCCATGTGCTACCTCCTTATCCTTATTGACCCATCTGCAGCGTACGCAGCAGCATTTGTTTACTCGAGTCAGCAACCTGTACGTTCGTTTGGTACGCACGTGATGCCGAAATCATGTTTGCCATCTCTTCCATAACGTTCACGTTAGGCTTGTAGATGTAGCCTTCGTTGTTCGCTAATGGGTGGTCCGGGTTGTACTCCGCGCTCAGCGGCTTATCGCTTTCTACAATACCTAATACTTTCACAGGCACAGTGTGGTCACTGTTGCGTGCTCGATTTAACTCAGCGCCAAACACTGCGTGACGAGCCTTGTAAGTTTCTTCAGCAGAACTACTTACACTGTCCGCGTTCGCAAGGTTGCTCGAGGTCGTATTTAGACGAACAGATTCAGCACTCATCGCAGAACCAGTCACATTGAATACATTAAATAAGCTCATCTAATTATTCCCCTTTAATCGCTTTAGTTAAATTCTTGAACTTACTTCCTAAGAAGTCGAGAGAGGCTTGATGCCTAATTTGGTTTTGCATGAAAAGGTTTCTTTCCAAATCCAAATCAACCGTGTTGCCATCTCCTGTATCAGGTTGTGTAGGAATTCGATACTTCGTTTCCCCGTTCACCGTTGTTGAGGCAGAAATGTGCCGACCATCTGTACGGCTAAGACCAATGCTTGCCCCAGAACTTGCCGCTTGCAGTGATTTCTTAAAGTCTAATCCCTTTGCTTTATACCCAGGCGTGTTTGCTTGCGCGATATTGGTGGAAAGCACCTCAGCGTTACGCTCACGTACACCAACTGTGTGCTGGTGAATGCCCAAAGCATTATCAAAAGAAATAGCCATGTAAACCTCAACTCAAGAACTGACTGTTATGAAATAACCAAAGCAATATATATACCAACTTTTAAAACAAAGCGGTCTATCAATGCTTTTACAGGTTACTCGTGGGTAAACTTGCAATATACAAGCCAAAAAATAGAGTAAATTGGAATGTCACTCTGACTTAAAGATATAGCTTAAGCAGGAAAAAGAAAACCCAGCACTTGGCTGGGTTTTAAATTTAGACGGTAACGTTACACCTAATATGGGTGTCGCTCGTTACTTTAATTTGTAGATGATGCCTGGATTACAGCGAACCATTTCAAAACGATCCGTTAAGCCTGTTAACGATTCAGACGCACCCAATAGTAAGTAACCACCAGGGTTCAGGCTATTTGCCATCTGGTTAAGTACCTTTGACTTCATATCAGGCGAGAAGTAAATCAGCACGTTACGACAGAAAATGATGTCGAACTTGCCTAACAATGCATAGCTGTCCATCAAGTTCTGAGGGCGGAAGTTCACCATGCGCTTGACGTTATCTTTCACTTTCATACGGCCATCGCCCGCAT
>NZ_JADDYK010000063.1:34723-53782 GCF_015163615.1 Vibrio sp. OPT18 | reverse complement strand
CTTCAAAGAAAGTACGACGGCGCTCTGGAGAAAGTCCACGTCCCAATGCAAGGTTGTCGTAAGCGCCAGTACGGCACATATCCAACATACTTGCTGAGATGTCAGTTGCGGTAATCGATACATTTGGCAGCATACCTGGCTTACGAGCTTGAGTTTCAAGAATCGTCATTGCCATTGAGTATGCTTCTTGGCCTGAAGAGCTTGCCGCAGACCAAATCTTAATAGGACGTTTATTTGCCGCTATTTCCGGTAGAAGCTTATCCGCAAGTACAGCAAACGGGTAAGTATCACGGAACCAAAGTGTCTCGTTCGTCGTCATGGCATCGACAGCAGCCACACGCAGCTCACGGTTTCGACCTGTAACTACATCTCTCAACAAATCAGATAACGAAGCTAACTTAAACTTCGTTACTAATGGGCTCAGACGACTGCGCACTAAATACTGCTTGCTGTCACCTAATACAATGCCACATTGAGATTCTAAGAAACGGCTGAAATCGCGATACTCTTGATCACTTATTGTTATAGCAGTCATTAATGTCTCTTTTAGTTAGTTAACGCAGCTTTTACCGCTGCACCAAGCTCATCCGGGTTGAATTTAGCGATGAAGGAGTTAGCTCCAACACGCTCAACCATGGCTTGGTTAAATACACCACTCAACGATGAGTGTAAAATTACGTATAAATCTTTAAGTTCGGCGTGACGACGAATCTCAGCAGTCAGCGTGTATCCATCCATTTCTGGCATTTCGATATCAGAAATCACCAATGAAATCTGATCGTAAATACTGCCTTCTGATGACATCTGCATCAGCTTCTCGTAGGCTTCTTTACCATCCTTCACCGAGATAACTTCAAAACCAATCGACTCAATAGCACGCTGAACCTGCTTACGAGCAACGGTCGAGTCATCAGCAATCAAGATGCGGCGAACCAGTTCTTTCTCTTGTTCTACTTTCGCAATATCTTCAGCAATCTTGCTGTCCATTGTTTCATCAACAGGAGAAATTTCTGCAAGGATCTTCTCAACATCAAGAATTTCTACCAATTCATTATCAATGTTGGTTACCGCTGTCAGGTAGTTAGCTCGACCTGCGCCATCTGGCGGCGGAAGAATCGATTCCCAGTGCATGTTAATAATGCGCTCTACTGAACTTACCAAGAAACCTTGAATGGTTCGGTTAAACTCAGAGATAACCACAAAACACTTTTCAACATCCGTTGTAGGACGGCCACCAATCGCTAAGCTCAAGTCGATCACAGAGATCGTTTGGCCACGAATGTGTGCTACACCTTTAACCAGTGGGTTCAAGTTTGGCATCTTTGTCAGCTTAGGGCATTGAAGCACTTCTTTTACTTTAAAGACATTAATGCCGTAACGCTGACGCCCCATTAGGCGAAAGGTTAGTAATTCTAATCGGTTTTGACCGACGAGTTGCGTACGCTGATTCACCGAATCAAGAATACCCGTCATGAGCTCATCTCCATATCAAACTTTTTTGTATAAAAAGTGTTAGTCTACTGCAGGCTACGAACCACCAGAGAAACGGAATGACGTATTATAAAACAAATTTGCCACCTCTTTCCATAGCAATGTGTAGAGCTACTTTTAAAACTGTCGCTAAGTTTATCGGCATTTTATCAATATTGTTTAGTTTTTTTGTACAAGCTGCGACCCCAGAACAAATTGAGATGATTCAGTCTGCAGCGGAGCAACATATCCTTGATACGGTAGAGCAGCCACAAGGTGGCGAACTCTTTGTTAATTCAGCAAATGTTGACTCAAGAATCAAAGCGACAGACTGCCCAGAGCCTTTAGAGACCAGTGCTTCAACGACCACCAATACCCGCAGTAGTATTACGGTTTTAGTGCAATGTGTTCCTGATGAGTGGCGAGTTTATGTACCCGTTCGCCTTTCGATGTCAGTGCCTCTTGTCACCACCACTCGCTCACTCGCGAGAGGCGAAATCGTCGGTCAATACGATGTCACCACTGCTATGATTTCTCTTAACAAGTTTCGTCGCCAAGGTTTCACAGCTCCACAACAAGTCATCGGCGCTAAGGTAAAAAAGAACCTAAGACCGGGTGATGTTGTAGAAAGAGGTGATATCTGTGTCGTGTGCCGAAACGAGAAGGTTATCATACAGGCAGTAAAAGGTGGCATGACCATTACCACCAAAGGAACTGCGCTTACCGATGGCTCTATGGGTGATCAAGTAAGAGTGAAAAATGATAAATCACAGCGTATAATTGAAGGGATTGTTACCAGCATGTCTGAAGTCACGGTTTACTTTTAACTCTTTACTTCTAAATTGACGGTATC
Source organism: Vibrio sp. OPT18 (assembly GCF_015163615.1). Lineage (NCBI taxonomy): Bacteria > Pseudomonadati > Pseudomonadota > Gammaproteobacteria > Vibrionales > Vibrionaceae > Vibrio > Vibrio sp. OPT18. Next base: position 51,459 of record NZ_JADDYK010000063.1, on the reverse strand, counting down.
GTTAGCGATTTCAGCCTCAACTCTAACGCCAAATATAACGGCTGCGGTGTTTGGTCCCTTTTCGACTATTGAGCTAAAAATTGCTAAAGTATTCGAACCCTTGGTCGATATTGACTGTACAGGTTCCCATTTTTGAAGAAAAAGGCTTAACTATGGCAGGCATTGATAATATTCGTTCAGGGCAAACCCTAACGACCACTAACCGATCAGCAGTTCGCTCTGATTCTAGTTCTGAGGCGTCACGCTCTGATGTATCAACTAAATCACCAGCAAGCAAAGATGCGGTTTCACTGAGCCAACAAGGCAAAGCGATTGGTCAGCTTCACCAAGATATGGCAGCACAGCCAAGCTTTGATTCTGTGAAAGTAGCAGCGATCAAAGAAGCAATTGCGAACGGTTCATACACTGTCGATCCGGAAAAACTGGCCGACAACATGATCAAGTTCGAAGATGAATTAAAAGGCCTTTAAGCCAACACTCACTTTTGATTGAAGTGATTGTCTTAAAGCACACGAGGTTATAAATAGGTTTACGTTATGGCGGCACTAGCAGATTTAGTTAATTTCCAACTTCAAAATGCCAAAGCCTTATCTGAATTATTAAGTTCAGAGAAAACCGCTATTACGAGCCGACAATCAAACGATATTGAGCGAATCGCCAAAGAAAAAGTGGTCCTTGTTGAACAACTAAGATCAACCGATCAACGAATCGCAGCCCATACCAATATCTCAGAACTGACCGAGAACCCTGAACTTGCTCAGTTAGTCACCAAGATCCAGTCTATAGTGCACGATTGCCAGCAAGCGAACCTTGTGAATGGCGAAGCCTTGAATCGAGCGCACCTTAGCTTCAAAAAACTCAGCAATATGATGCAACAAAGTCACGGTAAAATTGGCATGACCTACAATGCCGGTGGTCAAACGCATACGATTTCTACGCTGGGAACCAACGTAAAAGCATAGTTAAGCCCCCCCCTCTATTCAATACATCTTTAGTCACCTTCCTGTCTGTATCTGTACCTCAGCCTATCCTTAACATGGCATCCGTAAAAGCTCCCACTAGATTGGTAAATGCGCGAACAAATCGACAGACACAAAAAAGCGGCAAGTATTTTCATACTTGCCGCTTATGATTCACATCAGTTATTGGTTGCCGATACGCCATCTGGAAAACGAGAGCAGCCAATATAACTGGATAATCCTATCGCTAGACGCCCGTTAGGCTAGAACAACGTTTGTTGTCTCTTTTCAGGCACGGGTTGTACTTCACCGTAATCACGTAGCTTTTCCATCTTACGGATATCGAGCTGAAGCTCAGTGACATAGCTATCACCCACAGGGTAACTGCGCACCACTTCTGCGCCGCGGATTACACCATCAACCGCACCAGAAGTACGTTCAGTACCAAGGCGTTGATCTTCAAGCTCTGCTCGACCACTCACTCGCATACCATAGACTTGCTCGGCAAGTTCACGATAGGCGTCGATCTTGGAAGCTCTCATCGCACGGATACGTCTTTCTTCGTCGTTACGTCCCTGCTGTTCACTGATACTTGCGTAACCAACGGCAACCAAGAAGTCGTCTGCCCTCATATTTTGCAATGGCTGACAGCCAACAAGCAACAAAGCGGCGACAACAAATATTAACTTCTTCATCTCGAACTCCTAAGGGCGAAGAATAACAGTATAAGGCTGGGTCATCGTTGGGTCAGAGCGGATAATGACACCATCTTGAGTTCGAATGCTGTTTAGCGTATCTAGGTCACGACCAATACGGTCTGCAGGCAAGAAGCCTTGTGCCGTCGCCACGACAATGCGAGTTTGCATGCCAACAACACGAGCATTGACTAACACACCGCCTTCTTGGCGCAGCATAGTGCCTGTCAGTACGTACTGTACGTCTTGCTCTTGAGCTAAGTCTTTCCAATCGCGGCTTAACGCGAAGTCACCTTGGTGAGTCACTTGAATAGAACCTGTTGTTTTGAAATCAACCACCTTGAAGCCACGACGCTGAAACTGATGAATGAAACCTTCTGATACTGAGTTTCCTAGCCAGTTCGTTGTGTCCATGTGTTGTAGGTCAACAAACGAAGTAATCGCTATCGGAGTTCTTGCTGAGATACTCGTATTCGAAATGATCAGATCTTCGGTCATACTTTCCACGAAGAAATCCATGGTATGACGAGGGCTATCCATCAACATAAACTGACTGCCTGAATACTCAGACTTGCCGTTATAGATTGGCGAATAAGCACATGAGGTCAATAACATGACACTCATTACTACGAGCCATTTTTTCATTCTCTTATCTCCAGATAGTTTTAGTGCTTCCTGTTCCAATATGTTCTCACCATTATTCTTTTCAATGGATTACAATGTTGGAACAGTCTTTGCTTTTCATTAATGGTTCAGATTAAGAAAAACGCACTTAAGTCAGCTTCAAGCTTATAGTTATTTGTTAAGCAATATTTATACCCAACTGGTAACGAATAGATGAAAAAAATAATTTCTTACTTATTTTCAATAAGTTCACTGATAACCATAAGCTTCAGTGCTCATGCCTCTTGGTATGAAGTTACCGGTACCGCAGCCATCGTATCCTCAGAGGAAACGGCAAGGGTTCATGCTTTGGAAGACGCGGTATATAAAGCGATCCAGTTCTCAGGAGCCGACATTGGTAGCATTGCCAACCTCACGCCCTACCTCGACGCAAACAAGAAAGAGTTTCAATTTACCAATCATGAAGTGCGTTACATCTTGGTAGAAAAAGAGAAAAAACGCAGTGGCAATATAATGATCACCGCAAGGATCGATATCTATCCTTCGGCAAATGCTTGCCATGAGAGCCAATACAAGAAGACATTTTTAGTCGGCAACATTGATGTGACCTCCCCTCAGCAAGCTGTAATGGGCAGAATCTATAACATTGGTGATGATTTTGGCCATGTCGTGGACCGACAGCTGGCGCAAGAGTCTCGCAGCTTTGTTTCCGTTGGCACGACCAATTACGATATCGACAAGCGTCGACCAGAGGTGATCAAGATGATCGCCCAAGACACTGGCGCGCAGTACATCATTGGTGGCGACATTACCGATTTAACCGCGACCATCGAATCCAAGCTTTTGAAAGACGACATCATCAATCGTCAGTTTGCGTTAGAGATGCAAGTCTTCGATGGCAAAACAGGACATCAGGTTTACAACCGTAGCTATCGTGAAGTGGCAAAGTGGCCATTTGCTAAGACCAGTGAAGTGGACACCCGCAGTGCTCGTTTCTGGGCATCAACCTACGGCAGTATGATGCTGCGTGTTAGCCGCAATATTATGTTGGACTTGGAATCTGAAGTGTCATGTAAGATCACACTTCCAGAGGTGGCTGCAGTATTTGGTAACACGGTGACCATTGATTTAGGTCGAATGCATGGTGTTCAACAAGGTGACAAACTGCAACTGTGGCACACAGGTTCGTTTATCGACCAACGCGGCTTGCCACGTAATAAGGTATCTCAAAGCGATATCACACTGACCGTTTCTCGCGTTTATGAAAACGAAGCAGAACTGACGATCGACCAACCAAGCCTCGCAGGAAGCATTCAAATTGGTGATGTGATGCAGAAAATCATGTAGTTAGCGACACGCCCATCTCATAGTTTCTAATAAAGCCTTAGCACTTTTGTTAAGGCTTTATTTTTTTCATGGGTATTAGTTTCGGTTTTGCAGTATTTGGCGTAATCTTATTAATAACATAATCATCACTTAGCAAACTATGAGTCAGAATAATCTAATTGGTGCTACCGGTTACCGCTTTATCTCGAAAGGTAAAACCGCTTTTAAGATCCACATTCATACTCCCGAAGATACGGTGTTGCATCGGTCGGTCGGCTTTGTTCGTATGGGTGAAGACAAAGCACTGAAGAAAACCATTAAATTAAGAGATGAACTGGGCAGACAGCTATGGGGCAAATTTTGGCCCAAAGTCCTCAAAGAGCCTTACCTGATGACGCGCCTGCCTCATAGTCTAGAACCCAAAATTGTATTCAAACCAAATCCAACTCAGAGTGATCCCGAACACCGCGACGAATGCTACATCGCTAAGTGGCGTGTATTCTCAGAAAACGGCGACTACAAATACAAAACTAAGGTGTGCTCCATTAGAAAGCACGGCAGACTTGCCGCTTATAGCCAAACCAAACGCGCTCTGCTTGATGCCCACAAAGATGTGATTGATCTACTTGTCTTTATGGGACGATTAAACAGCATCGACCTGAAGTAACTTAGAACGCAATGAGGTTGATTAACTGTATTGTTCACATACAAAAACAGCCGCACATTGCGGCTGTTTTTCTTTTTAGGTTGGGCATCTTGGCGCTTTAGCATGTTGCCCACACACTAAATAGACCACCTAGCTTCGGCATATCTCAGCCAATGTTGTGAGTCTGCGCTTAGACTCTTTCACATAAGGGTTGGTTTGATCCCATGCGTAACCCGCCAGAATTGAGCACACCATCTGCTTAATCTTTGGATTTGGATCTTGATAGAAAATCACATCCTGCAAAGTACCTGAGTACCATCCCTCAACATACGTTCTAAAGGTGTTTACGCCCACCATCAACGGATCGGCATAATCGCGTTCCCAATCGACTTGTTCACCGTTAAGCTGCTTTTCAACACACTCAACCGCAAACTGAGCCGACTTCATCGCAATCGTCACGCCGGATGAAAATACCGGGTCAAGGAACTCACCAGCATTGCCAAGCAACGCGTACTTATCCGTCGCCAGATGTTTTACATTGGCAGAATAGCCACCAATTTCACCCGCAGGGTTGGGATACTCGGCGCTTGCCAGAATCTCGGCTAAGCCCGGCTCTTCTGCCGCTAGCTGTTTAATGGCAGCAATCTTGTCTTCTGGATAGGACTCAAAGAACTTAGGTTCACCTACCACACCAAACGAAGAGACACCGTTACTAAACGGGATCAACCAATACCAAACATCAGGGTTGGTTGGGTGCACAGAGATCAAGATTTTATTGCGGTCATATTCAAGGTCGGTATCAACCTCTGCAATATGATCGTTAATGTGCGTAAAAATAGCTTTGCGTGGAGGAAGTGATGACGGCTCTTCCAAATTAAGCATTTTCGGTAGCACTCGGCCAAAGCCACTGCCATCTAGCACGTATTGAGCTTCTAGCTGATAGCGCTCTCCATCCAACACTTGCACATCTAAAATGGTGCTGTCGTCGGTGAAATTAATGCCCATTAACTCATGTTGGTAATCAATGCTGACACCTTGCGCCTCAGCCGTATCTGCCAAAACCTTATCAAAGGCACCTCGCTGAACCTGAAACGTGGTTCCCGGACCAGAAGAGAACTTGTCTTCAAAATTGAACGCCGTATAAACGCCATTTTTGCGAAAGGCTGCGCCATCTTTGTATTGGAAGTTGGCGTTGATTACTGCGTCAGTCATCCCAGCCTGTTCAATCACTTCCATGCAAGCTGGTAATAGGCTTTCACCAATAGAAAAGCGAGGGAATACGCTCTTTTCAATCACTCGAACATCGATGCCTTTTTTATGAAGCAAAGACGCTGCAATTGAACCTGACGGCCCAGCTCCGATGATCACCACTTGAGTTGATAGTTTTTTCATTATTTAAGCCATGTTTGTTATTTTTATTGCGCGCCAGCTTTCAATTCAAGAAGCGTGTGACCAAGACCGATGTCGTCGGTACGAGTTACCACTTCAAAGCCCGCTTCTTCAACGATCTCTAAGAAATCTTCACTGCGGTAAAAACGGCTGTTGCCATTTGCCAAGCAGGTAAAGTAGAGAGACGTCGCGTTTAAGCTATAAGAAGCCGCATCGTATTTCTGTGCATCCCAAAACAGTTCAAGGATATAGACAGTCGCGTCTTCTGACATATGAGAGCGAACACGCTTTAATATACTCAGAATCTCCATTGGCGAGAAGCAATCAAGGAACTGGCTCATCCACCACACATCGGCGCCTGTTGGAAGCGCTTGCTGCTTATCCAACATATTCGCTGGGAATGGCGTTACTCGGTCTTGATGACCATGCTGCGTTGCGTTTGCCATTGCCATTTCTAGCTGCTGTGGCAAATCAACAATCGTCACCTCAACGTCCGAGTCGTGATTACAACACTGCATCGCCCACTTACCGGTGTTACCACCAATATCCACCAGCGACTTAGGTTTCTTACTGAAGACTTTCTCAAGTAACACAGGGAACGAACGATCCGAATAGAAGTGATCGAACTTAAACCAGCTCTCTTTGGCTTTTTCTGGCAATTGAGACAAGCCTTGATAAATGGTTTCCCAGTCACCCAACTCTTTCAAGCCAGCAGGAGTGCCTTCTTCAATGGCTTCGGTTAGATGCATCATCGCGGCGTAACAAACATCAGCCGTGAAATCCATATTTGCGTTGGTCATGCCATCGTGCAGAAGGTAGAAGCCAAGGTTGGCCATTTTGTAGTTAGGTTTGTCCCAAGTAACAATATGAGCACTTAATGCCATATCGAGCAGGACTTTCACTCCGTACTCAGAGACACCAGTTGATTCAGAGATAGACTCTGCTGGCAAACCCTCGTTGCCCGCTTCGTCTAACGCTTTCAAGATGCCTAAATCACGAAGTGTACGAGCAGTATGAAAAACAATAGGTGCGAAAGACAATTTCTGCGCTTCTGTTTTTGCTTCTAATGCGTTGAATGGATCTAGTTTATATTCCGACACGAAAAACCTAACTTTAAATAATAGAGAGTTACTCAGCTGCCATTTGTGCAAGCTTACGTTTAATATCAACGTTTAAGTTATTAACCCAACGGTTGTAATTACGGTGTATTTCACCATCGTCGTACTTCAAATTCTCTGACTCAACGTAAAGAATAGAGTAAAACTTATTACTATAAGGAATTTCAACCACAGCGTGGTGCGAACGAACATACAGCTCAGCACGTATCAAGCCAGGCTTTATTTCTGAAACCAACCAGCCTCGATTTTCAGCCGATTCATAAATAGCTGATTTAACCTGTTTACTTTGAAGATTCAGTGCAACTGGAGTATCCTCAACATTCATTACAGGTTGGACGCGTCCACATCCTGCAAGAACGAATATGAATAACATTGAAACCGCTATTTTTAGTAATTTCATTTAAATTCCTTATCTGTGTTTATTTATAAGCGCGCATAGTATTTAGTTAGACCCAAAGCAAATCAATACTCTATGTCAAATCAATCCCAATTAATGTCGTTTAATATTGAGAAATGGTCTGCAAATTCGGCTGGTCTCAATTCTGTTGCCCAATGGCAAGCGTGGAGCACTAATTTAGATTGGCCACAAGATGGCTCGACTGAATTTAAAGCGATTCCCCCAATGATGCGCCGCCGAATGAGTGTGCAAAGCAAACTTGCCGTCCAAACCGCATTAACCCTATTAAAAGACACCTCAATTAATTATCTGGTTTTTGCTAGCCGACATGGTGAGCTGCACCGAACCGCCACTTTGATTCAGTCGATATTAGAAGGTGACGATGCCTCGCCGATGGCGTTCTCACAGTCGGTACATAATACCGCAGCCGGTCTAACCACCATTGCCGCCAAAGCGCCGATTCCATTGACTTCAATCGCCGCAGGGCAAGATACTTTCCACAATGCTCTGATCGAAGCCTATCTTTACCTACATCAGTATCCGTCACATCGTGTACTCGTCATTGACTTCGACCAGCCTTTGCCTGAGCTTTACCAAGAATACGAAACACAAGACTATGCTGATTATGCTCTAGGCTTAGTGCTCACCGCAGGCAGTGAATACTCTATTACTAGAGCAGTAGGAGCCAACCAAGCACCTTCCGAATTACCGCAAGGGCTACAAACGCTCCAAAATATCTTATTGGGTACAAATAACTGGGCTATTGCTGGCAAGCACCAAACTTGGTCTTGGGTAAATAACACCGAGACAGGGACACCGTAATGAGCAAAGTCGACCAATATTGGCGAGTGTTCGCGACAGGGCTCTGCTTTACCATCTTTGGTCTAGGTGGCTTAATTTTGAGCTTCTTAATCTTACCCACTATCGCGCTAACCACTCCCAAGACCATTAAAAGAGAGCTTAAAGCGCAGCGATTGATTCGTTTCTCATTCAACGCTTTTTGCCAAATCATGAAGTTCACCGGCGCGATTGATTACCGAATTGATGGCGCGGATCTATTACGTGAAGATCGTAACTGCATCATCGTCGCCAATCACCCTAGCTTAATCGACTATGTGCTGATCGCTTCTCAACTTCCTCAATGTGATTGCCTTGTTAAGGCTGCAATTTGGGAAAACCCTTTTATGAAAAGGATTGTCAAAGCGGCGGGTTATATACCTAACCAAGCCCCTGACGATCTTTTAGAGCGCTGTGAACAACGTTTCTCACGTGGCAATGTGCTGCTAGTTTTTCCCGAAGGAACTCGCACAACGCCCGGAATTGAACCATCCTTACAACGTGGGGCGGCGCAAATTGCCACTCGAACACAAACCGATTTACGCGTGATTCATATTACGGTTTCTCCGACATTCTTAACGAAAGAGAAAAAATGGTATCAAGTTCCTGCGACGAAACCCTTTTTTCATATCGCGGTGAAAGGTAAAATAGAAGTTGCACCATTTATTGATAATTCAAATAACTTAACTTCGGCAGCAAGGCGCCTTAATCATCACCTTGCACACTCTATTTTCCCTTCCGAAGAAAGCATTTAGCTCATCAATAAAGCAACTGGCGATATCAGCATTTCGAAAATACATCGCATAATGTAGAATCGCCCCCTTAAAGCAGCATTCAGATAAAGCATTAAGTAGGCCAAAGTGGAAACATTACACAACGAACTGAAACAACTGATCATCGACGCATTAAACCTTGAAGACATGAGCATTGATGAGATTGAAACGGAAGCTCCACTATTTGGTGATGGACTTGGATTAGACTCTATTGATGCGCTAGAGCTTGGTCTTGCTATCAAGAAGAAGTACAACATCGTTATCGATGCCGACGATTCAAACACTCGCCAGCACTTTGCATCCGTTGAAAACCTAGCAAACTACATCTCATCTCAAACGAACAACTAGACAGATCTTTATGACACAAGCTAACCAACAAGAAGTATACAACCAGGTTAAAGATGCGCTGATTGAGCTGTTCGAGCTTGATGCTGAAGATATCACGCCTGAAGCACACCTTTATCTTGATCTAGACCTAGACAGCATTGATGCGGTTGATTTGGTCGTTCACCTACAGAACGTAACAGGTAAGAAGATCAAACCTGAAGAGTTCAAAGCAGTACGCACCGTTAATGACGTTGTAGAGTCTGTGGTTGAACTATTGAAGGACGCATAATGCGTCCTCTGCTGACTTTACTGTCGGCAATCATACTTTTCACTTATCCAATAGCGGTTTACTTTGGACTCAACAAGTTTGGCCTACAAACCGTTGGTATCGTCTTGGCCGTTATCTTTGCTGTCCGTATTTTCACTGGCGGTCAGGCCAAAATTAAAGAGCTAAAACACTTAGCTTGGATCAGTGGTAGTGCCGGGATTGTTCTGTTGGCATTAGGATTAACCTTCAAGCAACATGGCTGGTTAACCTATTACCCCGTCATCGTTAACGTTTGTATGTTGGTTGTGTTCGCTTCAAGCCTTTGGCAACCGCAAACGATTATCGAGCGTCTTGCTCGACTCCAAGAGCCTGAACTTCCGCAAAGTGGCATTGATTACACACGAAAAGTCACCAAAGTTTGGTGTTTGTTCTTTGTTATCAACGGCTCTATTGCCCTTTACACCTGCTTCCAACCTCTTGAAATATGGACCCTATACAATGGCTTACTCAGCTATTTATTCGCCGGGTTGCTTTTTGCAGGAGAGTGGATAGTAAGACAGCGCATTCGTCAGAGTTAAATTGTTATGACCCAAACCGTATCTTACACCTCGCTGTCTAAGCTTCTCAGCCAAAACAGAGCCCCTGAATCTATTGTCTGCTTTGACGACAATAGCGAGATTACGTGGCAAACCTTTAACGACGATTTATCTCGACTCGTGCACCTTTTATCTTCATCCCCTTTTCAACGAGTTGCGATTTGCACCCAAGACAGCTACCTATTTTCGGTGACTTTTTTGGCATGTGCCGTCAGCCAAAAACACATCATCTTGCCGGGGAACTACCAGCCCTGTGCGCTTGCCGAATTGAATGAACATTTTGATTGCCTGTTAGTTGATAACTCGATTGGTGAAGTTGAGGTTAGTGACGTTCTCAATATCCAAAACTTATTGGACTCAAGCACCTCGTCAAAACAACCTCTAATCGATAATCTCGCGACCATTGATTTGGCAGCAATCCAATTGACCCTGTTTACTTCAGGTTCAAGCGGTACACCGAAGGCAATCAATAAAACATTAGAACACCTAGATATTGAAACTGCTCAACTAGATAAGAACTGGGGCGAATTACTCAAGAGTAACCAAGTCCAAAGTACCGTCTCGCATCAACATATCTATGGTTTGTTGTTTCGAATCTTATGGCCTCTATGCTCTGGTGTTCCATTTGCTCGAAACAACCTTGAGTACCCAGAACAGATCTTGTCTCACGCCAATAAAAACTGTGTGCTGATCAGTAGTCCTGCTCTGCTCAAACGATTAAAGCACGAAACAAAATCTGCACAGCTTGCTGGTGTGTTCTCTTCTGGTGGCCCGTTGCCAACTGAATCGGCTCACCAATCACGTAGCCTGCTTGGTCATTTACCTATCGAGGTCTTTGGTAGCACAGAAACAGGTGGTATAGCCTTTAGACAGCAAGAGAGCGCTCAAACGCCTTGGCAACTTTTTGACTGTCTTGAGGCTAGTCTCAACAGTGAGAATTGCATTAAGTTATTGTCGCCGTACATCGACAAAAACAACTGGTATCAAACCGCCGATGAGTGCGAAATGGTCTCGGATAATCAATTCATATTGAAAGGCCGGACCGACCGAGTGATCAAGATAGAAGAAAAACGAGTATCACTGGTTGAAGTCGAAAAGCGACTAGAGCAACTGCCTTGGATAAGTGAATGCGTGGTGATTCCATTTGAAGAGCCGGAACGCTTAATCTTGGCGTCGGTTTTGGTATTATCAGACGAAGGTCAAGCGACCCTCGCGACCATGAGCAGAGGCAAGTTCTGGTTGATGCTGCGTTCAGAACTCAGAAAGTGGTTAGAGCCAATCGCTATACCAAGAAAGTACCGTATTGTTGATGAGATTCCTCTCAACAGCCAAGGTAAGCGATTAACATCTCACATAGAACAGCTAATAAAATCATAGAAACCGCTGATCGTATTTTACACTGAGATTATCTTTTTATATTTTTGTCAAAGAACCAATATTTGCCCAAGGATTCTAAGCACGCCCTATGGATAAAAGAAAACCAAACATCATTGCTGTAGATACGGTAGAGAATGAGTCGACCCTGACACTTCATGTTAGCGCAGATATCACCGATTTTAAGGGACACTTCAAGAGCTTCCCTATTCTTCCGGGCGTTACACAGATTGATTGGGCGCTTTACTATGCAGTCCAAGAGCTTAATGTCCCTGGTTGCTTTAAAGGCATGGAGGTCATCAAATTCCAAGAGCCTATCCTGCCCGACTCGACCATACAGCTGTCACTCAAGTGGGACGCCGACAAAAATAAGTTAAGCTTCAGCTACACCTCGAACAAGGGTGAACAAACCCACTCTTCAGGAAAAATGAAGCTGGGAGAGAAAAGTGAATAGCACTCCCGTCGAGGCTAATTCTCAACACCCAACAAAAGAAAGCAGCTTCAACGCCTGCTTCCTGATTCCGTGCTTTAACCATGGCGCAACCATGCCCGCGGTGGTTTCTTCGCTCCATCATTTTGAGTTGCCGATCATCATCGTTGACGATGGCAGCGAACTCGCGACTAAGCAGTTTCTGGCTCCACTTGCTGATAGCCCAAGCGTAACTTTGGTGACGCTTGAACAGAACCAAGGCAAAGGCGGCGCTGTAAAAGCTGGCATCAAGCGAGCGCAAGAGCTCGGCTTTAGTCATGCCATACAGATTGATGCTGACGGTCAACACGACCTTGAAGCACTACCTGCATTAATCCAAGCTTCGCAAGACAAACCTCAGCGCTTGATATCAGGTCAACCTGTGTATGACGAGAGCGTGCCCAAGGCAAGGCTCTACGGACGCTACGCGACACATGTTTGGGTATGGATAGAAACCCTTTCTTTAACAATTAAAGACAGCATGTGTGGCTTTAGAGCATATCCGATCAACCAAACACAAACCGTGCTCAGCAAATACGATGTTGGGTCTCGAATGGACTTCGATATCGAGATTCTGGTTCGACTGTATTGGGAAGGCTGCGACATCGACTTCGTTGAAACGCGGGTTATCTACCCTGAAAACGGCATCTCTCATTTCGATGCGCTGTGGGACAACGTAAAAATCAGCTGGATGCACACGCGATTGTTCTTTGGCATGTTGCCAAGAGCACCCAAGCTGATTGCTCGCCATTTCAAATCAACGTCTGCTGAAGATGGTCAAAACCAAGATTCATCGACTGGATCAAACAACAACGAGTCAGAGCAACCCCATTGGTCCCGCACTCAAGAACGCGGCACCGTACTTGGCATCAAGCTGTTACTAGCCATTTACACCCTGTTAGGTCGCAGTGTATTCAACCTAATTTTGCGTGGTGTGATGCGTTACTACCACCTAACGGGCAAACGCGCACGAAACGCCTCAGAACAGTACCTGTTTCAACTAAAGGCTTACGCAGAGCAACAAAACATTGAGTTACCTGCGGAGCTAACCAGCTATAACCATCTGCTTTCGTTTGGCCATACCATGTTAGACAAACTGGCGGCATGGAAAGGTGATTTCTCGGCAGATAACCTGACTATTCATGGCCAAGACCAATTCGAGAGCATGGTGGCAAATAAGCAAGGTGTGCTAATCCTTGGATCTCACCTTGGTAATATTGAGCTGTGCCGAGCTTTGGGCCGCAGACACTCGAACATCAAAATCAACGCTCTGGTTTTTACAGAACACGCTGAACGTTTTAATTCCGTAATGAAAGCGGTTAACCCGCAATCTGATTTAAATTTGATTCAGGTGACATCAATGGGGCCTGATACCGCTATCTTGTTGCAACAGAAGTTGGAGCAAGGCGAGTGGATTGTGATTGTTGGCGATAGAACCTCCACCAGCAAAGAGAGTCGCTCGGTATGGGCTGAGTTCTTGGGTAAGGAAGCGCCCTTCCCTCAAGGGCCATTTATGTTAGCTTCGGTTCTCAAAGCGCCAGTATTTCTATTATTTGGGTTACGTGACGATTCACAATCCAAGCCGCATTTTAATGTCTATTTCGAGCATTTTAGCGACAAGATAGAACTACCAAGAAAGACTCGCGAACAATCTTTACTGCAAGTCGTGCAGAAATACGCAGACCGACTTCAGCACTACACACTGAAAGCACCGCTTCAGTGGTACAACTTTTTTAATTTTTGGACATTGAGCAAGCACCATGACGAAAAAGAATCCAAATAGCATCACCTTTGGTGCCGAACGCCTCACGATTGAGGATGTTGTCGCTATCTCACAAGGCGCAAAAGCCTCGATGAACTCAAGTGAAGCATTCACATCTAAGATCGACCGTGGTGTCGCTTTCTTAGAACGCCTACTAAAAGAAGAAGGCGTAATTTATGGTGTAACAACGGGCTACGGTGATTCATGTACCGTTGCGATTCCACCAAACCTTGTTGATGAATTACCACTGCATCTAACACGCTTCCACGGTTGTGGCTTAGGTGAAATACTGTCTCACGAGCAAGCTCGTGCAGTATTAGCAACGCGTCTTTGTTCGTTGTCACAAGGTGTCTCTGGTGTTACTCATGATTTGCTCAACCAGATCGTTACTCTGATTAATCAAGACATCTCACCACGTATTCCTCAAGAAGGCTCTGTCGGTGCCAGTGGCGACTTGACGCCTCTCTCTTACTTGGCTGCAGCCCTGATCGGCGAGCGCGATGTTATTTACAAAGGCGAAGTTCGCCCTACTAGTGACGTCTACAAAGAATTAGGCATTAGCCCTATCAAGCTCAAGCCAAAAGAAGGGTTAGCATTGATGAATGGCACGTCAGTAATGACAGCTTTGGCTTGTATCGCCTACAAGCGTGCGGAATATCTAGCGCAGCTATCGACTAAAATCACGGCAATGGTGTCTGTGGGTATGCAAGGTAACGATTTCCATTTCGATGAAGCGCTGTTTGCTGTTAAACCACACCCAGGCCAGCAGCAAGTTGCTGCATGGCTACGTGATGACTTACAAGCGGATCGCCCGCCACGCAACAGTGATCGCCTACAAGATCGTTATTCTCTGCGTTGTGCGCCACATGTGATTGGTGTGGTTCAAGACTCTCTACCTTGGCTACGCCAAATGATTGAGAACGAGCTAAACAGCGCTAACGATAACCCGATTATCGATGGTGACAACGAGCGCGTACTGCACGGTGGACACTTCTATGGTGGCCATATCGCAATGGCAATGGATACGCTAAAAACAGCAGTAGCCAACCTTGCTGACCTGCTTGATCGCCAAATGGCGCAGCTGATGGACTACAAGTTCAATAACGGCTTGCCATTCAACCTAACCGGTGCAGAAGGCGAACGTAAACCGATTAATCACGGCTTCAAAGCAGTACAAATTGGCGTTTCAGCTTGGACAGCAGAAGCATTGAAACACACCATGCCAGCAAGCGTATTCTCTCGTTCAACAGAGTGTCATAACCAAGACAAAGTCAGCATGGGCACCATTGCAGCTCGCGACTGCTTACGTGTTCTTGAACTGACAGAACAAGTTGCGGCTGCGTCACTACTTGCTGGTACACAAGCGCTTGAGCTTCGTAAACGCCACAATGAGCTTGATGAGCACCACATGAGTGAAAACCTAAAGCACATTCGCGACGAAGTACTTAAAGAGTTTGAATTTATCGTTGAAGATCGACCACTTGAAGGCGATCTACGCCACTTCATTGCTCGTATTCAAAGTCAGCACTGGTCACTTTACTCATAAAGTAGCTAACTTCATAAAGTAGTTCACTTTAAAGTAGCCACCCTTTACGCAATATTGTTGAGAGCGATTTATGTCTGAAATTCTTCATCCATTACAATCTGAGGTGACGCTTATCACCTCATTCCAAGATGCCGATCCGATGGGCGTGATCTATCACGGCAACTACTTCCGATTTTTTGAAGAAATTAGGCGCATCATGATGGATAAGATTGAGTACAACTACCATGAGATGAAGGATTCAGGCTACATGTGGCCGATCATCGACACGCGCGTAAAATACATTAAGGCGATACCGTTTAATCATCAGATAAAAGTATCGGCTAAGTTAACTGAATGGGAAAACCGCCTGCGTGTTGACTACGAAATTCACGATGCCAACACAGGTGCTCGCATGACACGCGCTCACACCATGCAGGTTGCAGTGACTATTGAAGAGCAAGAGATGTGTTTCGCTTCGCCGAAAGTGTTTACTGATAAAGTAGATCATTGGCATCAATTTGGCTGCTTACCCCAATCAACTGAGCAGCAGCCAAGCGACCAACAATCAGACCCATCTCAGGTATCTAACACACAGCAGGTGAAACATGAGTCTGTTTAAGCGTGGACGTAAGCAAATCAGCATCGCACTACTAGGGCTTGCCTCTGTGATGGCGAGTAACCTTGTTATTGCTAACGAAAATTCAGTAACCGTCGGCTCGATTTCAGATCTGCAAACCGTATTAAGCGCAAACAATATAGTCCGCGGTGAGTTCACTCAAACGCGCAACATGGAAATGTTCGCCCAGCCTCTAACATCACAAGGTACTTTCCTGTTAGACAAATCAAGTGGCTTACTCTGGACACAAACAACACCGTTCCCTGTGAGTTTGGTGCTCACCGATAACAAACTGAGCCAAAGGTTTGCCGAGCAACCCGCTAAAATCATCACCGATAAAGAAAACCCAATGGCGTTTTATTTCAGCTATATCTTCTTGTCGGTGTTTCATGGGGACACGCAAAAACTTCAGGAACAGTTCGCACTCGATTTTGAGCCAGCAACTGTCACAAGCTCTGATGAAAATACAGAGAATAAGTCTTGGACACTGACTCTAAAGCCTAAAAGTGCACCGATGAACGCGGTATTTGAAGCCATTACTCTGCAAGGTCAAAATGATATTGAACGCATTGAACTGAGAGAGATTCGTGGAGACAGCACGGTGATCGAATTTAGTCAGTTAAGCCATCTACCGGAAGTATTATCAGATGCTGAAGCGCAACAATTCCAACTCTAGTCTTGCCCTTGTTTGGCTTGTTGTCGTCATGCTATTTAGCGGATTGTTGATCAAACAGTTCGCTTTTTCTTCGTCGGTACCGATTGAAAGCAACATCCTAAAGTTACTGCCAGAAAACCAGCAAGACCCAATGGTAGAGCAAGCCTTTCAGCAGATATCCAGCTCGATGAGCGAGCAAGTGGTGTTTATCATCAGCGCCCCCGACATCGAACAAGCCATGGTTGCGACCGACGCTTTTGAAAAAGCTCTCAACCAAAGAGCCTTTTCAAGTCAGCCAACTCTGTTTCAGCAAGTTCAAGGCAAAATCAGCGCCAGCACCCAAAGCCAATGGAGCGATTTCTACTTTCGTCACCGAGCTC
>NZ_JADDYK010000063.1:31876-34668 GCF_015163615.1 Vibrio sp. OPT18 | reverse complement strand
AACTGCTTACCCAGCAACAAAAAGAGACGCTGACCCACTCTCCTGATTCACGAGCTCAATACGTCATTCAGTCTCTGTACAATCCGTTCTCAGGCGTCACTGCAGCCGAACTGTCGATGGATCCATTTCTACTATTTCGCGACTACATCAGTGCTGTTGGCGTTCAATCAAGTAACTTTGTTCTGAAAGAGGGATACCTCACCGCTCAATCTAATGACCAAACTCATATTTTGGTCACGGCGACTTTGGCGGGTTCACCTTATAGCTTGGCCATTCAAGAGCAACTTCCCGATCTTGATTCAATTGAGCGCGAGATCGAAAAGCAGTTTGGCGTCAAAGTGCAGCATACCGGTGTGGTGTTCTACGCCAATTACGGTACCGAAAGTGCGAAATCAGAAATCAGTACCATTGGTTTGGGCTCTTTGGCAGGTGTTATTTTATTGGTGTGGCTGACGTTTCGTAGTGCCCTACCACTTGCCTTATCTTTGCTATCAATCAGTACTGGGTTATTGGTTGCGCTGGCAAGCACCGTCGCTATCTTCGGCAAAGTTCACCTGTTTAGTTTGGTATTCGGTGCTAGCTTGATTGGCGTATCGATCGATTACTCCTTTCACTACCTGACTGACCGCTTGGCAGCTGGAAGTCAATGGCAAAGTGACAAAGGCTTGAAGCACATTCTCATTGCGATCACCTTGGGTCTTATCACCAGTTTGATTGGCTACTTAGGTTTGCTGGTCGCGCCTTTCCCGGGATTGCAGCAACTTGCTCTGTTTTCGTCGATTGGGCTGATCACAGCTTACGCCAGTGTGGTGTGTTGGTATCCCGTTTTAGCGGCAAAACCAAGCCAAGAACGCCCTCTTCCCTTGTCCAAGCTTTGGCATACTTGGTTAAGCCTCTGGAGCAACCAAAAATTTAGAACTGGCTTACCGTTAACTGTGACTGTCTTGAGCCTGATATCACTCAGTCAAATTCGTTACGACGACGATATTCGCCAACTTCAGGCGATGCCAGAGCAACTCAAACAGCAAGAGCAAGCCATTACTGAAATCTCAGGGTTAGGCAGTGGTCAAAATATGCTTTTGGTAACTGCTAAGAGCGACCAAAAGCTTCTCAAAAAACTGGCAGAAATCACCACAAGCTTAGATTCTCTAGTCGATAGCCAAGCTATCT
Organism: Vibrio sp. OPT18; assembly: GCF_015163615.1. Taxonomy (NCBI): domain Bacteria; kingdom Pseudomonadati; phylum Pseudomonadota; class Gammaproteobacteria; order Vibrionales; family Vibrionaceae; genus Vibrio; species Vibrio sp. OPT18. Next base: position 33,498 of record NZ_JADDYK010000063.1, on the reverse strand, counting down.
CAGGGTATCGCAGCATCAATCAACAGTTGCTAAGCGAACAAGAGCAACATGATAACTATCAATTGGTTGAACAACTTTATAGCCAACAAAGCCATATCTTACAGAACACTCTTGGTTGGCCTAGCTTTCCAGAGCTACCTAAGTTCGAGCCCATCACGGTATCTGGATTTTTAGAATCACCAGTGTCAGAACCTGTTCGACCACTTTGGTTAAAACCTATCGACGGACAAGCGGCGTCAGTCATTTTGATCAAAGACGTCACAAATTCAGAACTGTTCTCTCAATGGCTGGATTCAGACTTTGCTCAACAACAGGGTGTGAAATACCTCAATAAAGCCGATGAAATCTCATCTCTTTTTGCTGAGTACCGCGTCAAAATTACCGAGCTGTTATTGGTTGCACTCGCTGCTATTGGCATGGTGCTAGGTTGGCGATATGGCGTGAAACAAAGCCTATTGATGCTTCTGCCATCTCTAATTGCAGGTGTCGCAGGGTTAGCGGTGACTGGCGTTTTAGGCTCAACACTGAACCTATTTAATCTGCTTGGTTTGATTCTGATTTTAGGTATTGGTATCGACTACACCCTGTTCTTTGCGGAGCAGAAAAAGTCGCTGAGCACCCTATTAGCGATCACCTTGTCTGGCCTCACGACACTGCTGTCATTCGGCTTACTGTCACTGAGTCAGACTCATGCGATTCATAGCTTCGGTATTACCGTGTTAACCGGTATTTTTGTGGCATGGCTGCTTTCTCCACTCGCGATCAACAGTAGTAAAAACGTAGAAGGACCAATTACTCGAGAGGCTTTTAGATGATCCAGACATTAAAGGTAACCTTCGCCATACTAGTGGGCATTCTAATGAGTGCCTGCTCGATGGTTTCTCAGCAGCCAAGTGGTGCGAGCGTGTCTATCGATCAAGACACCGATCTAGCACTACCACTGCCAGCTGAACTGGGATACTCATTAACAGCCAGTCAGTTGATTAGCGCTACGTGGGAAAATGATACACAGCAGCTTCCGGTTCAAGTCGAAGTCACACCGGGTAAAGTGGTTTTGGCGGGGTTCTCCTCTTGGGGTACTCGCATTCTATCGCTGCAATACCAGAATCAAGTAATTGATACGCAGGTTTTGTCTGGGCTTGGCGCAACTTTGCCACAACCTGAACAGGTGCTATTTAATTTAATGCTTACCTTATGGCCGGCTGAAGCATGGGCTCAGCCTTTACAAAGCATAGGTTGGCACCTAGTCGATACCGACAAAACAAGAACCGTATTTGATGAAAACCAACAGGCAATCATTCAAATTGATTACCAAACAGATCCTGGTACACACAAAACGGCAGGCGACATTGTTTTCAAACATTTGACCCAGGGCTACAACATCACCATACAAACGTTGAACTCAACGATTATCGACAATCCAAGTAAGAGTTGAACACTATGCCTATTTACATCCAAGACTGTGGTTTCCACTCAGCGCTAGGCTCTGAGGTTACCGATATTCATGGCTGTCTGAAAGACGAGCGTGAATCAAATATGGTCGAAGTGCACGATATACTGAACGATGGTAAACATACTGTCGTTGGTCAGATCGCGGGTGAACTACCACCGATTCCTTCAGA
>NZ_JADDYK010000063.1:6413-31823 GCF_015163615.1 Vibrio sp. OPT18 | reverse complement strand
TCTTACGCAATACGCCACTCGCAACAATCAACTGGCGCTGTCGGCTCTTCACCAAATTGAAGATTCTATCGAGCAAGCCAAATCTCAGTTTGGCGCAGATAGAATTGCTGTTGTTATTGGCACCAGCACCTCTGGGATCTCCGATGGTGAAGCAGCCTTCAAACAAAAATTGGCAAACGGCGAGTTTCCAGCAGATTACCATTACTCAAAACAAGAGCTTGGTGATACCTCAGAGTTCGTTAGCCAGTATTGCGCATTAACGGGGCCAAACTACGTAATATCTACGGCTTGCTCATCCAGTGGCCGCGTATTTCTGACCGCCCAGCGCTTATTAGATTCAGGTATGGCTGATGCCGTGTTAGTGGGTGGTGTGGATACCTTGTGTAAGCTGACACTCAATGGTTTCCACGGCCTTGAAGCACTCTCAACAACACATTGTAAGCCATTTAGTGCAACCCGAGATGGTATCAACATAGGAGAAGCAGCGGCATTTATGTTGCTCAGCAAAACAAAGTTAGCCGGTGTTAATGCAGCACAAGACACGTCAAACATTGCCTTATTGGGCTGTGGGGACAGCTCTGATGCACACCACATTTCAGCGCCTCACCCTGAAGGCAATGGTGCTGAACAAGCAATGAAAAAAGCGTTACATTCTGCACAGTTAAACGCAGAAGACATTGGTTATATCAATGCCCATGGCACAGCAACGCCACTCAACGATTCAATGGAAAGCAAAGCCATCCATCGTATTTTTGCAAACAAGGTTCCCGTTAGCTCAACCAAGCCGCTTACCGGGCATACTCTAGGAGCTGCAAGTGCGATTGAGGCGGCGATTGCATGGCATATTTTAAAATATGACTTACCGCTTCCCTTACAAAAATGTCAGGATAAAGCTGAAGATATTGAGATTGATTTGGTAAACTGTACCCAGAAACTTAAAGTAAAGAACATCTTAAGCAACTCGTTTGCTTTTGGTGGTAACAACATTAGCCTGATTTTTGGTGTAGTAAATGACTGATATCCCTTCTGTAGACCAACTCCTCCCTCACGATGAACCGATGATATTAATCGATCGTGCTATCAACGTAGAGGCGTTGTCGATCCACTGCCAGGTCGATATTGGTGACCATAATCTGTTCTTTGACGCCGAATCTCAAACGGTACCCGCTTATGTAGGTATCGAGTTTATGGCGCAGTCTGTTGCTGCGTGGTCTGGATACCACGCACTGAAAAACGGCACCACTCCCCCAATCGGTTTCTTGCTCGGTTCTCGCCGTTACAAGTCACTGTGTGATGAATTTACTCAAGGTCAGACCCTTGATATCTACGCCGAGCAACTAATGGAAGACAGCGGCATGGCCGTGTTTACCGCTAGAGTCGAAGACCAAGGCGAGTTAGTGGCTCAATGCCAACTCAATGTCTACGTGCCGACCGAACAAAAATTACAAGAAATGAAAACTAGGAGCCCATCATGAGCCGTCAGGTTTTAGTCACTGGTGCCAGCAAAGGTATTGGTAAAGCGATCGCTATTCAACTCGCGAAAGACGGATTTGAAATCGCCGTTCATTACATGGGTGACAAGCAAGGTGCTGAAGAGACGCTGCAGTCGATCATCGAACTGGGTGGCGCAGGTCGTCTTATCCAATTTGATATCAGTAACCGCAGCGAGTGTCGCGAAAAGCTTGAGTCTGATATCGCTGAACATGGCGCTTACTATGGTGTGGTGAACAACGCGGGCATTACTCGTGACACGGCATTTCCAGCCATGACAGAAGAAGAGTGGGACGGCGTTATTCATACCAACCTCGACAGCTTCTACAATGTGCTCCACCCGTGTGTGATGCCAATGGTTCAGAAACGCAAAGGCGGTCGTATCGTTACTCTGGCGTCTGTATCAGGCATCATGGGTAACCGCGGTCAAACCAACTACGCAGCAGCTAAAGCCGGCGTGATTGGCGCGACTAAGTCTCTGGCTCTAGAACTCGCAAAACGCAAGATCACGGTAAACTGTGTCGCTCCTGGCTTAATTGATACAGGTATGGTCGACGAGCACGTGAAAGAACATGCGCTTCCTCAAGTCCCGCTACGTCGCATGGGTGAACCAGAAGAAGTGGCAGGCTTAGTCAGCTACCTAATGTCTGATATTGCAGGCTACGTGACTCGCCAAGTGATTTCAGTTAATGGAGGCTTAGTATGACCCGCCGCGTTGTTGTAACTGGCATGTCTGGCGTTACTGCCTTTGGTAATGACTGGCAGCAGATCGAGCCGAAACTAAAAGCCTGTGAAAATGCGACTCAATATATGCCAAGCTTTGAGCAGTATGATGGTCTCAACACTAAGCTTGCTGCGCCTATTGATGACTTCCAACTGCCAAAACACTATAAGCGTAAACAAGTGCGTGGCATGGGACGAGTATCCCGCCTAGCCACTGTTGCGACAGAAAATGCATTAGAGCAAGCAGGCCTGATCGGCCACGATATTTTAACCAATGGTGAAACCGGTATCGCTTACGGCTCTTCAACCGGCAGTACTGATGCCGTTGGTGCGTTTGGTGTGATGCTTAACGAAAAATCGACACGTGCGATCACCGCAACCACTTACGTTCAAATGATGCCACACACAGCCGCGGTAAACGTAGGTCTATTCTTCGGTTTGCGCGGCCGTGTGATTCCCACCAGCAGTGCGTGTACTTCAGGAAGCCAAGCGATTGGTTATGCCTATGAAGCGATTAAGCACGGCTACCAAACCGTGATGGTTGCCGGTGGTGGTGAAGAGCTATGCCCAACTGAGTCTGCCGTTTTCGATACTCTTTTTGCTACCAGTTTAAAAAACGACACACCCAAGAAATCTCCTAGCCCTTACGACAGTGGGCGCGATGGCCTTGTTATCGGTGAAGGTGCTGGCACACTTGTTCTTGAAGAGTATGAACATGCCGTGGCTCGTGGTGCGAAGATCTACGCTGAGATCATTGGTTTTGCCAGCAACTGCGATGCTGCTCATGTGACCCAACCTCAAATGGAAACCATGCAAATTTGTATGGAAAAAGCGCTGAAAGATGCGCAACTTCCGGCTGAAAAGATTGGCTATGTATCTGCGCACGGAACGGCGACTGAAAAAGGCGATATTGCGGAAAGTAATGCGACCGCGAACATTTTTGGTGAAGTGCCAATCAGCTCATTAAAAAGCTACTTTGGTCATACGCTTGGCGCGTGTGGTGCGATTGAAGCTTGGTTAAGCCTAGAGATGATGCATTCAGGTTGGTTCAGCCCAACATTAAATCTTGAGAATATCGACGAACAGTGCGGCAAGCTCGATTATATCACAGGCTCTGGTCGCGAATTGGACGTTAAATATCTGATGAGCAACAACTTCGCTTTTGGCGGAATCAACACCTCAATCATCTTCAAAAAAATCTAGGATAGATATGAAAAACTGGTTAGTTGCTGCTGTTGTCGTTTTACTCGCAGGTTGTAGTGCTCCGAAATATTCAGGAAACGCATTACCAGAGGCAAATACAATCGAACAGGTTACGATAGTTGAGGACGAGAAAACTCGCACTGTTTTCCTCGATTCCATGCTCGACTGGTGCCTGAATAATCAGGTTAAATGTAAGGTCGTGGCAGACGGTTCAGAACATAATCCAGAGGACATCACGTTGGATTATGTCTCTCGCTGGAGCTGGGATTTCAGAACCTTTGTGGCAGACGCTAAGATCTCGGCTTATCAAGATCAACAACGCGTAGGCAATGTCGAATTCAAAGCGCCAAACAGCGGAAACTTTTCTAAGTTTGGTGACGATATGGAGCGCATCAAAGCGATGATGGATATCTTGTTCGATGAGAAAACAGCCGCGCAAGCGACTCAAATGATTGCCGACGACAAGCTCTAACGAAATCGTTCAGAGACTAAAGCTCGAGACAAATAAAAAGGGTCAGTAACCAAGTTACTGACCCTTTTTTTATTCTAGCAATCGCTCAATTAAGCGTTAGCTTCGCGCTCAGCGATGAACTCAAGAGCCATCTTGATGCGAGCGATTACGCGCTCTTTACCAACAAGCTCCATCACTGCATCAACAGAAGGAGACTGACCGCCGCCTGTTACTGCTACACGAAGTGGCATACCGATTTTACCCATGCCGATCTCTAGCTCTTCACATACAGCTGCAATCACACCATCTTTGATGTTTGCAGTAGTGAAATCTTCAAGCGCTTCAACCTTAGCAAGAGCAAGCTCTAGTGGGCCTTTAGCAACACCACGTAGGTGCTTCTTCGCTGCGCCAGCTTCAAACTCAGAGAAATCTTCGTAGAAGTAACGAGATTGCTCCGCAAGTTCGATAAGCGTGTTACAACGCTCGCCAACTAGCTTGATCACTTCAGTGATAGCCGGGCCATTTGTTGTATCGATCTTCTGTGCGTCTAGGTGCCATTGCAGATATTTAGCAACGTACTCAGGCTCAGAAGTCTTGATGTAGTAGTTGTTCAACCAAAGTAGCTTATCAGTGTTGAATGCAGAAGCAGACTTGCTGATAGCGTTCAGGCTGAAGAATTCAATCATCTCTTCTTGAGAGAAGATCTCTTGGTCACCGTGAGACCAGCCTAAACGAACTAGGTAGTTGTTTAGTGCATTTGGTAGGTAACCTTCGTCGCGGTATTGCATTACAGAAACAGCACCGTGACGCTTAGAAAGTTTCGCACCGTCATCACCAAGAATCATTGCACAGTGAGCGAAAGTTGGAACTGGCGCGCCTAGTGCTTCATAGATGTTGATTTGACGAGGTGTGTTGTTGATGTGATCTTCACCACGAACAACGTGTGTAATACCCATATCCCAGTCATCCACTACCACTACGAAGTTGTATGTTGGAGCACCGTCTGTACGACGAATGATTAGGTCATCAAGTTGGCTGTTCGCGATTTCAATGCGGCCACGAATTTGGTCATCAAATACTACGCTGCCTTCTTTAGGATTACGGAAACGGATAACGCATGCATCACCTTCTTTTGCTGCTTCGTTTGCTGCAACAATTTTAGGGTGGTTAGCATCGTAACGAGCCATTTCTTTGTTTTCTTCTTGCTCTGCACGAATTTCATCAAGCAGTTCTTTAGACGCGTAGCATTTGAATGCTTTGTCTTCAGCAAGTAGCTTATCAACCATTTCGTTGTAACGGTCAAAACGCTTAGATTGGTAGTAAGGACCTTCATCCCATTCCATACCCATCCATTGCATGCCTTCTAGAATTGCATCAACCGCTTCTTGAGAGTTACGCTCAAGGTCCGTGTCTTCGATACGTAGAACGAATTCACCACCTTGGTTCTTAGCGAATAGCCAAGAGTAAAGTGCAGTACGTGCACCACCAACGTGAAGATAGCCAGTTGGGCTAGGAGCAAAACGAGTTTTAACCGTCATTTAAATACCTTGATTATGTAGGTGATTCTTTTAGTGCTCGCCATTACAAAGCCTGTAACAGACAAATATCACTAAATTTTGGGCGCTATTTTATCACCACCGCTTAAATCTACAATCAGTAGTGAATGATTAATGTGCTGATCTTGTACGAAAGCTATCGTAGAAGGAGAAAACCAATAGCTCAAGTCCATGTCATACGCTCTAAAAAGATAAATTCTCGCCACGCTCGCGATAAATCTCATCCATTCCATCACTCAATATTCCAACAAATATTAAATTCTTGAATTTATGTTTGACCTTACCCTTACGGGAAGGTTTATGTTAGGGCTAGATGAGAATTGGAGTTTCGATATGAACCATTACACAACTGCGCTCAACGGCCTAAATTGCATGGGGTGTGCGAAGAAAGTTCGCACACTGTTTGATGATCTCGAGAATACGACGATCAATGACATATCGCCGACGTACATCGATATTTCGACGCCTTTTAGTTATGTTGAGCTCAATGAACAGTTAGCAACCCTTGGTTATTCAATGGGTAATTCACTGCACCTTTCATTATCAGGGCTCAGCTGTGGTAAGTGTGTGAACAAGCTGACTCAAGCACTTCAACAAACCGAGCAAACCTCAAATCTGGAAGTCACCAAAGATGAATTGTCGTTGGTGACTCTACTTGAAGAATCCGAGCTTATTGAGCTGGTCGAAAGTGTGGGTTATCACGCAGCTCCCTACTCTGAAGCCAATAACCTTTTATCAGATTCAGAAAACGAACAAGCAGATAAAAAGATTGAAGATACTGAAGATAAAACCACAGCTAGCCAATATACCTATCACCTTGTTCTTGAGGGAATGACGTGTGCGAGTTGTGTGTCTTCAGTAGAGAAAGCGCTGAAAAAGAATGAATTCGTTGACCAAGCGCAAATCAACCTCGCTGAACAGACAGCCTTGGTTTTCACCTCTCAAACAAGAGACATCATTGAAAACGCTCTAATAGAATCGGTGAAAGCTGCCGGTTATGGCGCCGAGTTTGTCGACGATGCGGCGACTCAACAGCAAAAACAACAAGAACAGCAACTTCGTACTCAACAAGCCTTCCTTAGAAACTCAGTAAGTGCATTGGTGATAGGTGCTCCGCTGATGGCATGGGGCGTGTTCGGTGGCAGCATGACCATTGCTACATTTAACGATCAACTGGCTTGGGGCTTGGTTGGTGTCATTTGTTTGATACTGCTTGCTACCTCAGGTCGTAGCTTCTTCACGAATGCTTGGCAATCACTGATGCACAAACGTGCAACCATGGACACGCTAGTCGCTTTAGGTACTGGCGCGGCATGGTTCTATTCAATGCTGGTTGTGCTGATTCCATCATGGTTCCCAGAACCATCGCGCCATGTCTACTTCGAAGCAAGTGCGATGATTGTCGGCCTTATATCTTTGGGTCACTACATTGAAGCCAAAGCCAAAGCGCGTACCACAAAATCTTTACAGGCATTGATTAACTTACAGCCTCAAAAAGCGGTAGTTATCGTCGATGGCAAAGAACAAACCATCGCAGTAGAAGCCATTCAGGTAGGCATGCAGGTACGAGTAAAACCCGGAGAAAAAGTGCCGGTTGATGGTGTCGTAGTCTCAGGTGAATCTTATATCGATGAGTCGATGCTGACCGGTGAACCACTTCCCAACGTTAAATCAACTAATGATGGCGTTTCTGCGGGCACCATTAATGGTGATGGTAGTTTAATTATTGAAGCGACTGGGATTGGATCAAGCACCATGCTGGCTAGAATCATTCAAATGGTTCGCCAAGCGCAAAGCAGTAAACCAGCAATCGCCAAGCTTGCCGATTCTATCTCAGCCGTTTTTGTTCCGGTTGTGGTCGCGATCGCAGCGGTTGCCGCCCTAATTTGGTTTTTTGTAGGTCCACAACCAAGCGCCAGTTACATGTTAGTGGTATCAACCACAGTGCTGATCATCGCTTGTCCATGTGCATTAGGCCTAGCCACACCGCTTTCGATTACTGTTGGCGTAGGTAAAGCGGCTGAGTTTGGCGTTCTTATTAAAGATGCGGATGTATTGCAGTCTGCCAGCAAAATCGATGCTGTTGTGTTTGACAAAACAGGGACATTGACCCAAGGCAAACCAACCGTTCAACAGGCCTTTTACGCTAATCTAACGGAGCAAGAGTTACTGGCTTATGCTTATTCAGTAGAAGTAGGATCTGAGCACCCACTTGCCAAAGCCGTTTGCCAATATGCAGAGAGCTTGGAAGTTTCAGTGCTCCCACACAGCGAATTTGAAAACCAACGAGGGCTTGGGGTTCAAGCAACAATTAACGGCAAGAACGTGCAAGTTGGCTCGCTTAAGTACCTCACCCAATTAGGTATCAATACAGAGATTGGCGCGGATTTCATCGAGCTTTGCCGCTCGCAAGCGTGGACACCTATTTTCATTGTGATTGACCAAAAACTGGAAGGCATATTAGGCATTTCAGACGCATTAAAAATAGATAGCAAACAGGCGATAGCTCAACTAAAATCCGCCGGAATTCACACTGTGCTATTAACAGGCGACAGCGACTCTGTGGCTCAAGCAATAGGTAAAAGCGTCGGTATCGACGAGGTTATCTCGGAAGTGCTTCCTGAGCAGAAAGCTCAACATATTGTTCAGCTTCAACAGCAATATAAGAGTGTTGCCATGGTCGGAGACGGTATTAACGATGCACCCGCTCTTGCTCAAGCGGATATAGGAATCGCAATGGGCAGTGGCAGTGATGTCGCGATTGAAAGTGCGCAAATGACGCTACTCAACTCATCGCCATTATCAGTAAGCAACGCGATCGAGCTATCTCAAGCGACCGTAAGAAATATGAAGCAAAACCTATTTGGTGCCTTCATCTACAACTCGCTTGGTATTCCTATCGCGGCGGGTGTGCTTTACCCATTTTTCGGATTTCTGCTTAGTCCAGTAGTTGCAGGGGCAGCGATGGCGATGTCGTCAATTACTGTAGTAAGCAATGCCAACAGGCTGAGATTGTTCAAACCAACTCATTCTAATATTAATAAAAACCATATTCATGAGGTTAACCATGATTCGTAAAATTATGACTCTGACTGCACTCGCTGCAATCTCAGGACAAGCTTTAGCTACTGATGTTCTAAACCACAAATCTCCATACTGCGGCTGCTGCACAGAATGGACTGAACATATGCGAGATGCTGGGTTCGATGTTACTGAGAAGCTCCACGATGATATGAACCCAATCAAGCAGAAACTAGGGGTAACACAGGAGTTAGCCTCTTGCCACACTGCAGAGATCGACGGTTACGTATTTGAAGGACACATTCCAGCAGATGACATTAAAGCCTTTCTAGAAAACCCGCCACGTAATGCGATTGGTTTAGCGGTTCCGGGTATGCCAATGGGTTCGCCAGGCATGGAGTATGGCGATAAGAAAGACGAGTATTCTGTGTATGCGTTTAATGAAAAAGGTCAGGTGTTTGAATACCGTCACTACAACGGGAAATAAAACCTAAACAGACCAACGCACAACTATAAAAAAGAAGTCATAAAAATAGAGCCTAGCATTCAGTAAACCCAAGACTGTGGTTTACTTGCTAGGCTCTTTGCTTTTGGACAGTAAAGCAAATCTTGTCGCGGCACCATCCGGGCTGTTAGTACCGCTATGTTCCCTTCGCTAATTAACTAAGAAGTTATTCAACAACTAAGCTCTTTAACAAAGAAGCTCACTTGGCTAATAATCTAAGCGACTAAGCAGCCAAGCGAATCAGCTTAGAAGCCGTAAGAAGCACCGAATACGAATGCGTTGTTAGCGTTGTCAGCTTGGTTACGGTACTCAAAGTAAGGTTGAACGCCTTGACGAGTCCATGTCGCACGAAGCTCGTGGTCCATTGTGTTATCAGCATCGCTGATTACGTATACGTTGTTGTAGCTTAGAGCTAGCTCAGCGTTTACTGCGTAACCGATACGGTTATCAAAACGAGTTTGGTCGTCAGCTTTGCTGTCTTCCATTGCGTGGTAACGAGTACGGTTGCTGATAGAGATACCGTTGTCGAAGTTATAACCGATCTTAACTAATGGACGATACTGAACCGTTTCGCCGTTGTTTAGTAGGTGGTGGTAACCAGCAGCAACCCATAGGTTGTCGTTGATGTTGTACATCTGCTCAACACCAAGAGTGATGTATGGAGAGTTACCTAGACCGCTATCTTGGATCGCGTCGTTGTCGTACTTACCAAGAGAGATACCATCAAACTCTGTTAGTAGCGTTGTACCTGAATCAAACGTGTGGCCCGCTTCTAGCGTGGACGTAGCGTTTGGTTGGAAATCAGAGTGAAATTGAACGTTACCTGTAACGTAAGAAGAACCAGCAAAAGCACTAGAAGCGAAAGCAAGAGAAAGAGCACTTAGAGCGATAATTTTTTTCATAGTAAACTGCCTTAGTTTGATTTTTTCAGCGGCACATCTTCGGTAGATCATTCACCTTCACCGCTTGAGTAGTTGGTAGCCTCCCTGGCATGAAATCTATGTTGCTCGAATTAATTCGCGTTTAAAAATAAAAGACTGAGCAGAGTGATCTCTCTCACTATCAAAAAAGAACAAGTTATTTAATACTTTAAAATCATATAGTTAAAAACATAAAAATTGATAAAAAACTCAAGACGAAAAAACGCACAGATCCAGATCACATTATTTCACGTCACGAAATTAGAATGAGTTAGTTCAATCACACTTGATTTAGAGTTTTTTATGGGGGACTTATTTTTTGAAGAGAATAATGAGAAGCGCGTCACTTTTGCGATGGAACTCACCTTATGTGCATTGTTGACGATATAAACAAAGAGTATTTCTATATGTTTCAGCTTAAGATAAGTACCAAACTTAGTTTGGACGAAAAAAAAGCTCCCACTTTTATCTGATTAAGACAATAGCTAGGGAGCTTTTCTATTAATGTTGCTTATCGATTACTTTACCGAAGTCACTCGACTTACTTTCTCGCCACTTTCAGAGATAGAACGGATGTAAGTTTCGCCAGAAACCGATGGACGTTGTTGCTCATCATACGTTAGCCAGTTTTCACCATCAGCTGAGTATTGAAGCTCTACGCCTGGGAATTGAACGTTCATTGCAAGCTTGCCATCAACCACTTTTGCACCCGGAACTGGCAGTCGGTAATCAATACCCGCTTTTTCAAGCTTAGCCAGCTCACGTTGGCCAACAATATTCGCGAAACGATTAAAGTCACTGTTTAGAGCCTGCTTGTTCACTAAGTCAGTATCTTGAGAGTACTCAACGCCCACTTTGTAGTCGTTTTCCCAATCCGCTCGGTGCCATGCACGCTCAGCTGCAGCAAGAACGCGTGGGAATACCATGTATTCATACTGCTCGTCGGTACGCACTGTTTCAGACCAAAGCTGGGCTGACAAACCGTAGAAAGGTTTCGCTTCAATCTCGCCTTTACCACTGAAGCCGTTGCCGTCACGGTCTAATGACGTTTCTGCGTTTTGTGGCATGTTCTCTGGAGCAAAGCCAAACATCTTACGAGTATCGGTTGCACGCGTTGCCCAGTAGTAACCACGTTCTGCTGCGTCTACTTCGTATGGCATATCCATGTATACGTAATCTGGGTTAGAAACAATTACGTCATAACCTTTCGCAGACCAGTCGTAAACTGATGAAGTGCCGCCCCAGTAAAGAACATCCCAGAAGTTAACGCGCGTACTTTCTGTTGCAAATGCTTCTTCACCTTCGCTGTATTTCAGGCCATCTTGCCACGCTTGGAAGTGTGGAATGCCCTTCTCAGCAACAATCTTAGACACCTCTTCTGCAAAGTGGCTTGGCAGGTGAACGAAATCACTTACTGTACCGTCAGCAATTAATTTCTGACATTGTGGAGACTGTTGGAACGGCTTATCTTGCTTAGATAAATCAATGTTACCTTTCCATGCCACTTTGTCTTCTGCATTAATATCTTGTAAGCCAGCGCCTAACTTAATGTTTTTCGCTTCATCGCCACCAAAGTGCCAAGTCGTTAGCGGAACACCCGCTTCTTGGTGCATTGCTGCCACTTCAGAGATCACTTTATCAACAAAGTGAGTCGACGATTCCATACATGGGTTAATGAAGCTTTGCTTATCGTAGAACTGAACAGTCGTCACGTTCGATGTATCTTGTGGATCCATCAAACGGTATTCGTTCGCTTCCGCTTCTTTACCTTCCGCCATTAGGCGAGTGTAGCGTGCTTCCATTGATACCACAGCAGAACGAGCGTGTGCTGGCATATCAATCTCTGGGATAACTTCGATGCTGCGCGCTTTTGCGTAGCTTAAGATCTCGACGTAATCCGCTTTACTAAAGAAACCAGAGCCGAAGTTGTCTGTTGTTGGACCTGAACCTAACTGAGGCAGTAAACAGCTTTGCTCTTCCAAATCGAAACAACGATTAGACCCTACATCCGTTAGCTCTGGTAAACCTGGGATTTCTAGACGCCAACCTTCATCATCCGTTAAGTGAAGGTGCAGTTTATTCATCTTGTAGGCTGCCATTTGATCTAGCGTTGCTAGGATGGCATCTTTTGAGTGGAAGTTTCGAGCAACATCCACCATCACACCACGGTAATCAAAGCGTGGCGCATCTTGGATCGACAGTTGTGGTAATGATTCAGCGTTCTGACTGTCTATTAGGCCAAAAATAGACTGAACTGCGTAGAAAGCGCCAGTTTTATCAAACGCTTTAATTGCAACCCCCTCTTCCGAGATGCTTAGTTCATAAGCGCCAGATTTCGCTAAATCACCCGTAAACTGAGTAGGAACAACAGCGACACTCACAGGTAGGTCGCCACTCACATCTACGTTTACCACATCTGCACGTTCTTCAATTGCTGCGAATTGCTCAGCGTCGAATGCGTCTTTAGGTAGGGCAATACCACCAGCAATGCTAACTGAACCTTCACCGGCTTCTACCGACATTGGCGTTGGTAGTAAAGTGGTTGATACGTCTTGCGTTGCTAGATCCGCATTCTTTTCGAAACGCGTAACAGCAGTCGCCATTACGTTGTTGTCATCAGGCGTACGCTTTAGGTTGTTTCCTTCTAAACCTGTTACGAACGACGCGACATCTTCCGTATTCAATGAAGCAATCATCTTAGGTTCTGCGTTTGGTGCCGTTACAAATGCACCCGGCATAAAGTCGGTTTCAAACAGTTGCCAGTATTCACTGGTTAATGGAAGAATCACTTCTTCACCCGCTGCAAAACCATCGAACTTTTCTGTTGGTTCAAGCTTGTGTAAGTCGCCGGTTACGCGAGTGATTTTAAACTGCTCATTATCAACATCTAAGATAAGGCGAATACTGTGGAAGTAGATGGTCCAATCTTTTGAATCAATCGCTTCACCATCGTTAGTTAACGTCATGTTCACTTTATTACATGATGCCCACTCTGCGCCTAAGTCCTGACAAGCCATGCCTTCGTTTGCACCGTGGTTCGTCAAGATTTCATATTGCACATCAAGGTTATCAGCCAGTGCATTCACCACCTTTTGCTCTGGTGCTTGTGTCACAGCACAACCCGCCAAACCAGCCAGTACCGCTACAGATAGTAAGTTTCTCTTCAACATCGTATTCACCCATAAATTTAAAAATTGAGTAAGAAGCAAATTGGAGCGCTTCGAAAGTTAGCTAAACTATATGGGCTTATTTTTTACCGTGAATTAAATCAAGCTAATAAAGTGATCAGCTTCAAATCTCAAAATCAGCGATAAAATTAATTATATAAAAATCATCAAGTTAGAATTAACGGCACTTCCGTCAGTTTTATTTTGACGTAAAAATTGAGAATTGAATCACAATCTTTTTAAAGGATTTCATAAAATCGTGTCGTTGATAGAGAGAAAGGTTTAAGAGTTTGTTCGGGTTGTTATACTTTTCGTACAAACAACGTGACATCGTTCTCAAAAAAAACCGTTAAAAAACTCCGTCAAAATCATTTTTAACGAGTTACGTCTTCCTCTAGGAGCTCTCTTTGCGCACATTCTTATACTTAACGTTACTCGCTCTTATCTTTACGACTAAGCACGCTTTAGCTGAACCTCTGTATTGGCAAGCCAAAAAAGATGACCTGACCTTAACAATTTTAGGTTCTGTACACGTTGGGGATGAAAGCATGTATCCACTTCCCACGCAGATTACCGACACATTAAAAGAGAGCGATGGCCTAATCATCGAAACGGATATCAGGAAATCCGAAGGTGTCGTATACCCGGCTACAACAGTTACCACGGCTGATGTGCTCAGCGCAGAACAAAAGCAGTTACTAACAAGCATTTCAAAATCTTTGGGTATGCCGACTCAGCAACTATTGAGCTCTCCACCTTGGGCGACATCTCTATCAATACAGATGCAGCAATTAAAGAACCTTGGCTATGGCTCGGCGGGCGGTGTAGACGCAACATTAGCCTATAAGGCAACCATACAAGACGTTCCGGTGATCAGCTTAGAGCCACTGCAATTTCAAATAGATCTAATCGCCGGACAAAAAGATTCGGGTAAAGAGTGGTTGTTGACTAGCCTTGAAGAATTTGACCAAACGGACCGTGTCGTGCATTGCCTTATTGAAAGCTGGAAAACGGGCGATGAGTCCAAACTTGAGGATTTTGCGGAATTATCTGAAATGCCAGCCGATCTTGAAAAAGCATTTCTAACGGACCGCAACGTAGATTGGGCAAATAAACTATCATCCAATGACTGGAAACTCGATTCGAAGGGACACTACTTGTTAGTCGTCGGCACCTTACACCTAATTGGCGAAGGTAATCTTTTGCAGTTGTTAGAAGATACAGGGTTCAGTGTGACGCAACAATCAAAGAGCAAACAAGCACAGTGTCAGTTTGAAGGTCACGAAGAAAACTAGTTGCTTTTAAAGCCATGACCTTTTCATTATAAAAGCATTTCCTTAATAACAGAATCTTTACATTTAATAGCACCGTTGCGGTGCTATTATCTTTCGCTCTTTTTACCTATGGCGTTGTTCTAATGAAACCAGTACTTTTTGCTTTCCCTTTAGCCCTCACGATGCTGATGCCCTTAATAGCCTCAGCCAAAGAAACATGCACCATCGAACAGTTTCAGGCAATAGACATACAACCGGATACCAAAGGCGGTGTATTAGATAAAGAAAGCGGACAGTTTTTGATTACTGAGAAACCACCGATGCGCTGCGCCAATATTACGTTCACAACATCTACAACACGAAACCGTATCGCAAGCCAAATGAACAACAATTTTGAAGCAAACTTTTACGACAACCAAACGGGAAGCTCTCACTCGGTGACGTTTGATGAAGATGAAGTAAAGGCAGGTTACATTCGAATAGGCCCTAATAAGCCAGCGGAAGCGTATGTTTGTTTTGTTACCTCGGAAACACCGATAAAAGATATTACGTGCGATGTTAAGTAAATAATTTTGGGACGGGCTTATTGGGTCAATCCTTGTCTCTAAACAAGGTGTTTAGAACAACAATAGATTCTCTACTCACTCATTCGCCACTCTAGTGAGTGACACATATACCAGAACGCAAAAAAGCCGTAGCCCCTTCTATTACAAAGAGTGCTACGGCTTTCTTTAATATGGTCGGTGAAGCAGGGATTCGATTGGACTGGCATTCCAGCCCCATCCTCATGTTCTAAACCAGATTAAAATGCAAAAAAGCCGTAGCATTTCTGCTACGGCTTTCTTTAATGTGGTCGGTGAAGAGGGATTCGAACCCCCGACCCTCTGGTCCCAAACCAGATGCGCTACCAAGCTGCGCTATTCACCGAGATATCTAACTGGCTGATTGCCTGTCGATGGAGCGTATAATACGGATTCTAAATTTATCCGCAAGCGCTTTTTCTCATATTTATTGTGAATTCGAATCGTTCGAACAAAAGACATACAACAACACGCTTGATGTGACGAAAAACACACAGTTACCAACAAGTATTTAACTTATGAAACAGGATTGATCCAGATCAGTGAATTGATAACACCAGTTAATACACTAACCCGTGTCATATAACTTTGAGGTATACACATGGACTTTTGGCTAGATCTCCTATTTGGTAATGCGGTGGGACTATCTTCAATGATAGTAATCTTCGGGGCTCTGGGTCTCATGATGTTTTATGGAGGCTTCTTCATCTACAAAGTTATGACTGAAAAATCTCCTCACTAGAATCGCTCAGCCTAAATCATTTACTTTTAAGTATTCTTTGACTTTATAAGTAAGTGTCAAAACGCTTTGCACCGGAGCAGACTTATTGTCTTCTCCGGTTTTTTCATTTTTAAACCCAGCCTCAACTTAGGTATACTTACCCTATCCTTCTCCAACTTGAGATACACACTATGTCTCATGATGATGACTTAGATCTATTCCAAGAAATGATGGGCGATGTTAAACGTATCGACCATGACACCGCTGAACACCAGAAAGTACACCGAGTCACCGAATCTCACCTTGCTAAGCGTGAAGCCGCTATGTGGCTGTCTGACGACGAGAAAGACTACTTATCATTAGATTACTCGCCAATGATCAAGCCAGACGATGTCGTTGCTTATAAAAAAGACGGTGTACAAGAAGGCGTATACAAAAAGCTGCGCCTAGGTAAATACCCTATTCAAGCCAAGCTCGACCTTCATAGAAAAACACTGAAAGACGCACGTAACGAAGTGCTTTCATTTTTGCGTCAGTGTTTAAGAATGGATGTTCGTACCGTCATCATTGTTCACGGTAAGGGTGAGCGTTCGAATCCACCAGCAATGATGAAAAGCTACGTGGCGAATTGGCTCACGCAAATTAACGACGTTCAATGTGTTCATTCTGCTCAGCAATTTCATGGTGGTACTGGCGCAGTCTACGTTATGCTCAGAAAGAGTAATGAGAAAAAGCTAGAGAACAGAGAGCGCCATCAAAAACGCACCAGTTAACTGGTTGAAACAGATAAGTACACTGATAGCGAATTGCATCAAGATCGATATTTCGTGCCTAGACTCACACCAAGTGCTAAAATTGTCCTCAGTTAACGAATCCCAACTCAAAGCAACTATCCAAAGGTTGCTTTTTGTTTATCTATATTTCCGTTGTGAAACGCTAAGAGAATATCATGTCACAAGAATCCCAAGCTAAACGCCTTAATAAATACATCAGTGAAACTGGTTTTTGCTCACGCCGCGAAGCCGATAAGCTGATTGATGCAGGCCGAGTTACTATTAACGGTAAGATCCCTGAAATGGGTACTAAAGTCTTGCCTGGTGATGATGTTGAGATCGACAATAAGCCTGTTCGCTCAAAAGAGAAGCCGATTTACATTGCTCTTAATAAACCAACAGGTATCACCTGTACGACTGAGCGTGATATTCCTGGCAACATCGTCGACTTTATCGGCCACCACAAACGTATTTTCCCGATTGGTCGTCTAGATAAGCCTTCTGATGGCCTTATCTTCTTAACCAATGACGGCGACATCGTAAACAAAATCCTACGTGCAGGTAACAACCACGAAAAAGAATACGTGGTACGTGTAGATAAGCCGATTACGACGGAATTCTTGAAGCAAATGGGCGCTGGCGTTCACATTCTCGATACTGTTACCCTACCATGTAAAGTAGAGAAAGAGACCAAATTCTCATTCCGAATTACGCTAACACAAGGCCTTAACCGCCAAATTCGCCGTATGTGTGAAGCGCTCGGTTATGAAGTATTTAAGCTACGTCGTGTTCGTATTATGAATATCTCACTAGACGGTATTCCTAACGGCAAATGGCGCTACCTGAGCGACGAAGAGATCACTGAGATCTTAGCGATGTGTGAAGGCTCAGTAAGTACGGAAGATGCGTCAAAAATGAACGCGAAAGGTCAACGCATTCGTAAAGCGACTGACGCGAAACTTTTTGATAGCCGTGAAGAGAACCAAGCTTCAACAGCGCGCCGTAATCAAAACGAGAACCGTACTCGTACTTACCGCGGTAACAATGCGGATGAATTCCGTCATGCACCTAACTCAAAGCGTGGCCGCAATTCATCGAATGGTGAAAGCGGTGGTAATACCGAGAACTGGAAATCGAACTCTCGTTCAGAGCGTTCTAATTCAGATAGAAACCGTTCGGATCGCAATCGCACAGATCGCGACAATAACGATCGTAGAAGCGGTAAACCGGCAAATCGCAGCCAAGATTCAAACAGACCGAACAAACCTGCACCAAAGCGTGTTGGTGGTACTTTAGGTCTGAAGAAGTAGTCTGAATCAGTAAGACGAGACACTCGATATAAAAACGCCCGCTAGATTAGCCTAGCGGGCGTTTTTGTTTGTCATTCGATAGTTTTATCATCATGACGACGTCAATCTATAAACATAAATCAGCAAACTGGCCGCGAGTCAGAAGTGTTAAGTCTTTTGGGTCTAATTCAATCTCTAGCCCACGCTTACCTGCACTCACACATATCGTTTCAAAATCTGTAGCACTGGAATGAACGAAGGTAGGCAGTGCTTTCTTCTGTCCAAGCGGACTAATGCCACCAACAACATAACCCGTGGTTTTCTGAGCAATCTCAGGATCAGCCATCTCTGCTTTTTTGCCTTTCGCAGCTTTAGCGGCAAGCTTTAGATTTAGCTTCTGGTCGACGGGAATAACGGCGACCGCCAAATCTTTCGCCACACCATTCAAGCAGAACAACAGCGTTTTGAATACACGTTTGGGATCTTGGCCAAGCGCTTCAACGGCTTCTAAACCATAGTTGGTATTATTCGCATCATGATGATACTGATGCACACTATGAGCGATTTTCTTTTTCTTGGCGAGATTGATTGCAGGGGTCATAACAAATCCAAACGATAGATAAACAAAAAGCGACGCCGAGGCGTCGCTTTAGTTAAATTTATCATGGTGCTAGAGTCAATCTAATTTAGCACCTATTGATACAATTGCTTGGATTCAATTACTTGTAAACCATTTGGCCTGAAGGCGCGTACTTGTTCACGTCAACCGGGCTGTTTGCTTCTAGGTACTCTTTCAGTACTTCAGCATCAACAAAACCAGTATTTACGTAACCTGGGTGATCAGACAGTTTAGGGTAACCGTCACCACCAGCAGCGTTAAAGCTTGGTACTGTGAAACGGTATGTTTCGTCTAGACGAAGCTGTTTGCCACCGATGAATACATTCGATACTTCACCGTTCGCTACTGTCATTGAGATACCAGCAAACTGAGCGTAAGCACCAGAATCGATTGGTTTAGTCGCCACTACATTTAGGTAATCTAGAACTTCTTTACCCGTCATGTCTGTGTAAGTCAGGATGTTCGCAAAAGGTTGCACTGTTAGCACGTCTTTGTAAGTAACATTACCGGCTTCAATTGAGTCACGAACGCCACCAGAGTTCATCACAGCGAAGTCTGCTTTTGCGCGCTCCATGTGAGAAGTCGCAATCAAACGACCTAGGTTGGTCTGTTGGAAGCGAACGACGTTACGATCGCCTTCAAGCTTACCATTTGTCTCTGCGATTTGAACTTCTAGCTGTGCTTGACCTTGCTCTTGGAAAGGACGTAGGAATTCAAGTAGCTCTGGGTCTTGTGCGATTTCATCTTGAATAAGAACACGTTGCTTCTTACCGTCAATCTTAACTTTCTTCTTAAGGTTAACTGGAATCAGGTCGTAGCTCACCATCTCTAGCTCACCATTACGGAATTCGTAATCAGCACGACCTACGTACTTGCCCCACTCGTGAGCTTGAACGATGTAAGTACCGTTCTGTACGTCAGGCTTACACTCATCACCCGGCTTGAAGTTTTTTTTCGCAACGTTAGGGCCTTCCATACATACAGGCTCTTGAGAGTGACCACCAACGATCATGTCTAGATCGCCTTCGTTTAGGTAACGAGCAAGTGCGACATCACCCGGAGCATTAACACCACGTTGACCGTTTTCGTAGTGACCCATATGAGTCACAGCAAAGATTAGATCAGGTTTTTCTGTTTCTTTAAGTTCAGCGATTAGCTTCTTCGCTTCTTCTTTAGGATCACGGAAATCAATGCCTGCGATAAACTCAGGGTTACCAATCTTTTGGGTATCTTCCGTTGTTAAACCAATAACCGCAATCTTGATACCTTGCTTTTCGAACATCTCGTAAGCTTGGAACTTACGTTCGCCTGTCGCTTTATCGTAGATGTTTGCAGATAGCATTGGGAAGTTAGCCCAATCGATCTGCTTTTGTAGTACGTCTAAAGAGTTATCAAACTCGTGGTTACCCAATGCCATTGCATCGTAACCAATTTTGTTCATACCTTTAAAATCAGGTTCTGCGTCCTGAAGGTCTGACTCTGGAACACCCGTGTTGATGTCACCGCCAGATAGAAGCAACACGCTACCGCCTTCTGCTTCAACTTCTGAACGAAGTTGGTCAACTAGCGTTTTACGTGCAGACATGCCGTATTCGCCGTATTTATTCTGCCAGAAACGACCATGGTTATCGTTTGTGTGAAGAATCGTTAGCTTGTAAGTTTCGTCTTGGTTCCAATCATGAGCTGATTGAGACGCACACCCAGCTAGAGTAGCTAGAATTGCAGCACTTAGTGCTGTCTTTAGAATAAGGCGTTGCTTCATTGTCATACCTTTGAACTTTTTAGGGGAATCCACTGCTTTTTTATCACTCAAACTCAACAAATGTCCGCTAAGGAAACATCGTTATAAGTTAGTAAAACATGAAGTAGTTTAAATTAAGACGGTAAACCTAACAGAGTGATTTCATATTTATGTAGGATAGATCACCTTAATCTCCTATCGAGTGTGTAACAAAGCGGCAAAGTTGCATTTGAGCAAATAAGTGATCACAGGCAAACGTTTTCATAAATTTTTAGATTATTTGTGATTGGCTCAATTCAACATCCCCGAAAAGTGACCTTTGTTAGATTTATTCTATTTACCAAAGCCCTAATTGATACGTTATAACATAACCTTTAATGAGCTAGCTGGTTTGAAAGTATCAACTTAGCCGCAACTCGCTGACCGATAGGTACAAAAAAGCCGGCGTTTGCGCCGGCTGTTAATTATATGCAGTTCGATTATTTAATATCGATGTGCTCAAAGCCTTTGATAAGGTCATCAAGTGCTTTCATCTGCTTCAAGAACGGCTCTAGTTTGTCTAGAGGTAGCGCAGATGGGCCATCACAACGAGCTTGGTCTGGGTTCGGGTGAGCTTCAATGAACAGACCCGCAATACCTGTCGCCAGGCCAGCTTTCGCTAGTTCAACCGTTTGCTCACGACGACCGCCAGATGCTGCACCTGATGGGTCTCGCATTTGTAGAGAATGCGTCACGTCGAAGATAATTGGGCTACCGTTTGAAGAGTTCTTCATTACGCCAAAGCCAAGCATATCCACAACAAGGTTGTCATAACCCATGCAAGCGCCACGCTCACAAAGGATAATGTTGTCGTTACCACACTCAGCAAACTTATCAACGATGTTACCAACTTGGTTCGGGCTCATGAACTGAGGCTTCTTCACGTTGATTACTGCGCCAGTCTTAGCCATTGCTTCAACAAGATCAGTTTGACGAGCTAGGAATGCAGGTAGTTGGATTACATCAACCACATCCGCAACAGGCTGAGCTTGAGCTTCTGTGTGGATATCAGTAATGATCTTCACGCCGAAAGTGTCTTTCAGCTCTTGGAAGATTTTAAGACCTTCTTCCATACCTGGACCACGGTATGAATGAACTGAGCTGCGGTTCGCTTTATCAAAAGACGCCTTAAATACGTAAGGGATGCCCAGCTTCTCGGTTACTTTTACATAGTGCTCACAGATCTGCATAGCAAGATCGCGAGATTCAAGAACGTTCATGCCTGCAAATAGCGTAAATGGCTTGTCGTTAGCAATTGGCATATCGCCAATATGAACTGTTTTCTGTTCCATCATATTCTCTCTAAATAATTATTAATTAGTGAACAACCACTGTCTTTTCGTTCATGACGTTCACTTGAGATTTCAGTAACTCAGATGCAGGGTCATCTGGGCATTGGTCGATAAAGTATTGATAATCGGTTGCGGCTACTTGGTGACAGTCTAGCTGCTGATAGATAAAACCGCGGTCACGGATTTCATATGGGTCATCAGGTACAAACGTCAAAGCAAGGTCAGTACACTTCAATGCAAGTGTATAACGCTCTTCTCGCAGCAGTGCACTCTTGAGCAGGGCTAACCACTTACCAATAATTGTTGGGTGGTCGGCAACTTCCAAGTGCTCAGGTTTCACCTTAGCTAATGGGCCATCATGGCCAATTAACCATGCTCGCAGCGTTTGTTCGCCAACATACTCACCGTTATAAGGGTTAATATAGGCTGCAGCTTGCCCGTACCAGCTTACTTTAAGTAAGAATTGAGTCGGAAAAGAGACGCCCTCTACAGGAAAGCCTAGCTTGCGACTTAGAAAAAGAAAGATCGCCCCCAGACTCACTGGAATGCCTTTCTTTCTCTCAAGCACTTTATCGATGAACGCGTTTTCCGAAGAAAAATACGCATCTTTATCGCCAGCAAAACCCCATTCATAAAAGAATAGTCGAATAAAAGATTCAAACTTCTGCTGTTCATCGGTTTCATTAACCAAAGCAAACTCGGCGTCTTTTAACAATCTCGCCAGCTCTTGCTCTGCCCAACTGTCTTGAGTTTCTGGGTTAATCGCTTTATTTAAGATCAATGCACCTTCAGCTAACTCTAGCTGGTCAAAGTCTTCATCAAAAAATTCGTACATAGATAGTTAACCGAAATAAGGAGATAATTAACCGAAAAATGTTGGTGTCTTGGTCATTGCGATTTTGCCTGCCATCGCTAACCAGCCAAGCGCACCAAAGAAAGAGAATACTCTCAGTAGCTTGTTTTTACCTAGCTTAAGCGCAAAGAAACCTAATGCGATGTAAGCCATAACACAAGTTAGTTTTTCGGTTAACCATGGTGCTGCTGGTGTGAATGGAATAAAGCCAGTGATGAAAATCAAACCAATACCCGATAGCAGTAGCAACGAGTCATTGATATGAGGGAAACGCTGCAAAAAAGGATGCTTAAGCTTAGGTGAGTTAGCCATCATAAGAGCGAAACGAATCGAAAGAAGTAGCGCACTTATCGCAATCGTTAATAGGTGAAAATGTTTTAGACCTTCGTACATGGTATTCCTTTATATTTTTATATGTGCTTTCGTTAACACGAGCCTCACAATACCCGTTAATGCCCTGTATTTCTTCGTTAAATGCATTACCGAGTTAAATGTATTGTCGAGTTAAAGGTATCAATTTAGCAAGTTCATCATCCATTGCTCACAAGACGATTAACAATCACTAACTATGAACAGTAACGACCCAATGTCACTCGGTCATTACCACCGTAATCTTTCTCTGTGACAACATCGAGATAACCGAGCGCCTGCATAATCTCACGTACTGCCAAACCTTGGTCATAGCCGTGTTCAAATGCCAACCAGCCTTCATTTTCCAAAAAGCCGCGAGCGTTTTCAGAAATGTATCGGATATCTGCAAGCCCTTTCTCTTCAGCAACCAGTGCTGTGATTGGCTCAAAACGCACATCGCCTTGAGACAAATGAGGACCATTCTTCTCAATGTATGGCGGGTTAGAGACAATCAGAGAGAACTTCACAACGTCTTCAGAGCTCAAAGGCTCAAACCAACTGCCGTGCAAAAAAGTGGCATTGGTAATGTTGAGACGTTGAGCATTCTCTGTAGCAAGTTGCTGTGCTTCAGGGCGAAGATCAATACCCGTTACCTGTCGATTCGGCATCTCAGACGCCAATGCTAACGCGATAGCACCTGTACCTGTCCCTAAATCTAGAATCGCGCCTTGCTTGCCATAGGTTTTATCTAAAGCTACCTCAACCAAACGCTCAGTATCTGGGCGTGGGATTAATGTAGAAGGGGAAACTTTTAACGGCAGTGACCAAAACTCACGCTCACCTATAATGTAAGCCACAGGCTCACCGGTTAAGCGACGTTTTAGAAGGGCATTGAATTCAGACTCTTGCTCTGAGGTGAGATGCTTCTCAGGCCAAGTAAGTAGGTAAGATCTTGGTTTATCTAAGGCGTGACAAAGCAGTACCGCGGCATCAATAGAGGGTGATGTGTTATCACCCTCTTGAAGCTTTACGATTGCTGCTTTTAAAGCACTTTCAACCGTATATGCTGACTGCATACTGGTTAGTTGTTCTCTGCAAGTGCAGCAAGCTGATCGGCTTGGTGCTCTTGAAGTACAGGATCAAGCAAGCTTTGCATGTCACCTTCAAGTACTTCGTTAAGACGGTAAATTGTAAGGTTGATACGGTGATCAGAAACACGACCTTGTGGGTAGTTGTACGTACGAATACGGTCACTACGGTCACCCGAACCTAGTAGGTTACGACGTGTATCAGAAACCGCTGCCGCGCGGCGCTCTTGTTCTGCTTGAACAATACGAGCAGCAAGAACAGCCATCGCTTTCGCTTTGTTTTTATGCTGAGAACGCTCGTCTTGACACTCTACTACTGTACCCGTTGGTAAGTGAGTAATACGGATTGCTGAATCCGTGGTGTTAACGTGCTGACCACCCGCGCCTGATGCACGGAAAGTATCAATTTTAAGGTCGCCCGCTTTGATTTCTGGAAGATCCGCTTCTGGGATCTCAGGCATAACGGCAACAGTACATGCTGACGTGTGAACACGGCCTTGAGATTCGGTTTCAGGTACACGTTGTACACGGTGACCGCCTGACTCAAACTTCATGGTGCCGTAAACAGCGTCGCCACTAACCTTAGCGATCATCTCTTTGTAGCCGCCTTGCTCAGAAGCATTGCTGCTCATGATTTCAACGCGCCAACCTTTCTTCTCAGCAAACTTAGAGTACATACGGAACAAGTTGCCCGCGAAGATACCCGCTTCATCACCACCCGCGCCGGCACGGATTTCAAGGAAACAGTTGCGCTCATCGTTTGGATCTTTTGGAATCAGAAGAATCTGTAGCTCATCAGTCAAACGTTCAATCGCCGCTTTTGCGTCTTTGATTTCGTCTTGAGCCATTTCACGCATTTCAGCGTCATCTTCGTTTGCCATCTCTTCAGCAGCTTCTAGATCTTCTTGAGCTTGCTGGTATGACTGGAAGCAAGCCGTCACTTCTTCTAGTTGAGAGTACTCTTTAGAAAGTGCACGGAATTTGTCTTGATTCCCGATTACATCTGGATCACCAAGTAGATGTTGAACTTCTTCATAGCGTTCAACAAGTGTTTCAAGCTTTACTAGAATCGAGGCTTTCATAATGTCTTATTCTGTTGGAGGTCTAATATTATTGAGGGTTTTCTAAGCCCAAACTCTGTCTAATGACCATTAATTTTGCAGGTTCTCCTTGCTCAGCTGCACTTTGAAGTGCGCGCGTTGGAGCATGGATCAATTTGTTTGTGAGCTTATTACTTAGCTCAAGTAAGACTTTCTCAGGGTCACCGCCAGCGGCAAGTGATTGTAAACTCTTACTTAATAATTCTTCTCGGATTTCGTTGGCCGATTTACGGTAGTCACGAATACTGTCTACAGCTTGCAGTGAACGCATCCAACTCATGAATGCTGCACTTTCTTCGCTAACGATTGCTTCCGCTTGAATCGCTTCCACTTTGCGCTGTTCAATGTTGCCATCAACAATCGACTGCAGATCATCCACTGAATAAAGGTAGGCGTCGTTTAACTCACCGACCTGAGATTCCACATCACGCGGAACCGCAATATCAACCAACAACATAGGTTGATGTTTTCTTGTTTTCAGTGCGGTTTCAACCATACCTTTACCAATGATAGGTAACGGACTTGCGGTTGAGCTGATCACGATATCCGCTCGATGCAGATGATCAGGGATCTCATTAAGGCTGATCACTTCAGCACCAAACTCTTCAGCCAACCCTAAAGCACGCTCACGAGTTCGGTTAGCCACAATCAT
>NZ_JADDYK010000063.1:0-6361 GCF_015163615.1 Vibrio sp. OPT18 | reverse complement strand
CTTGGTACAGCCATTCGCTGAAAGATGCTTAGCCACCAACTCAATGGTTTCACCCGCACCCACCAATAACACAGTTGAATCGGCAATCGACTCAAAGATGTGCTTGGCTAACGTACAAGCTGCGTAAGCAACCGAAACCGCGCTTCCGCCGATCTCCGTTTCAGTTCGAACACGCTTCGCGACAGAGAATGATTTCTGGAACAGCTTTTCCATTGAAGCATCAACAGATTTGTTCTCTCGCGAGTCTGTATAAGCTTGCTTCACCTGACCTAAGATCTGTGGCTCACCCAATACCAAAGAGTCCAAGCCACAAGCTACGCGCATTAAATGTTTAATCGCCGCCTGCTCTTCATGGACATAAATGCTCGGTTTTAGCTCTTCAGGGCTCACTTGATGGAAAACTGACAACCAATCGATGAGCTTGTTTTTTGCCACGCCTTTGACGTCACAATACAATTCAGTTCGATTACAGGTAGAAAGTATGACACTTCCATTTACGTGTGCATTTGCGTTAAGTTGCTTGAGTGCCTCAGATAATTTATCTGGACCAAAAGCTACTTTTTCTCGCAATTCAACCGACGCTGTATTGTGATTGATACCTACGGCAAGCAAAGACATGTATCAGAAGTTCTCGATCAGGGAATGGAAACAAGGGGCGAATTTTACTTGATGCATGGCTCTATTTAAAGAGCAAGCGGGATTTGTTTTCCTGACTTCGTGAATTCAATGCTATAGTTGAAGCGTTTTTTAGATAAATTTGAACAAGTTGTGAGCAAATATGAGCAAGCTTCTCAAAATCACGTCTCTTATTTTTATGGCCATAATTATGGTGGGTTGCTCGTCTATCCCAGAACAACCAACCAGCGTTGAATGGCAAAGTCATCAAAACCGGCTTTTACAGATAGACAACTATCAAGCCTCAGGCAAGCTCGCTTACATTTCCCCAGAGCAACGCCAAAGCCTAAATTTCATTTGGAAGCATTCACCAAATCAAAGTCAATTAAGGCTTACGACTTTTCTCGGTCAAACTGCATTGAACCTAACCATAGATCCATCGGGTGCAAAAGTCGTGACCTATGATGATCAAGTATTTACTCATGCGAGCGCTTCAGTCTTGGTTGAGCAGCTGACAGGCTTACAGATCCCTATTGATCATCTACCACAATGGTTCCTTGGCATTCCAGACCAAGCCGATAGCTACCAATTGAACACCACCAACACGCTTGAATCTCTCACCAAACAAGTCAGCAACCAACTATGGACACTGAGTTTTGCTAACTATCGCAATACAGAGATGCCGAATAAGCAACTATCGGATGAAGACAAGACTAAGGTAGAGACAATCCCACTCCCTACTCGATTGTCATTCAAGCAAGACAATAACAAAATCAACATTGTAGTTTCGAAGTGGACACTGAAAAAATGATAACAACGCCAACCCATTGGCCTTCTCCGGCTAAACTGAATTTATTTCTCTATATCACTGGTCGACGTGACAATGGCTATCACGAACTTCAAACTTTATTTCAGTTTGTCGATTTTGGTGATGAACTGACGGTGACCGCAAACTCAGAAACTAACTCAATAACAATCACACCAGAAATTCCTGGGGTAGCACTTGAAGACAACCTGATCTGGAAAGCCGCTACTGCGCTACAGCAATATACCTCAACCTCTTTCGGTGCCGATATTGAACTCAAGAAAGTACTGCCTATGGGTGGCGGTATTGGCGGAGGCTCTTCAAATGCAGCAACCGTATTAGTCGCTCTGAATTATTTATGGCAGCTCAACCTGTCAGACGATCAACTCGCCGAGATCGGTTTGAAGCTTGGTGCTGACGTTCCTGTCTTCGTTCGAGGCCACGCCGCCTTTGCTGAAGGGGTTGGAGAACAGCTACAGCCCGCTAATCCGGATGAAAAATGGTATCTTGTGGTTAAGCCTCGAGTGAGCATAGCAACTGTAGACATATTCACACATTCAGAATTAACTCGAAACACGCCAAAGCGAGCGCTATCAACGCTTCTAGAGCAAGAATACGTAAACGATTGCGAAAAAATTGTGCGAATGCTGTACCCAGAGGTTGATAAGCAACTTTCATGGCTGCTACAATACGCGCCGTCGAGATTGACTGGCACAGGTTCGTGTGTTTTTGCTGAATTTAACAGCAAAAAAGAAGCCGAATTGGTGCGAGAACAACTGCCTGACACAGTTTCCGCTTTCGTAGCGAAAGGAAGAAACATTTCTCCTTTAAAAGAAACTCTGGCTGAATACCAATCAGCCCACCCACAATCTATTTAAAACTGGACGCAACCCGAGGTTTCCACCGTGCCTGATATGAAGCTATTTGCTGGTAACGCAACACCTGAACTAGCCCAACGTATTGCTGATCGTCTATACATCTCTCTTGGCGATGCTACTGTAGACCGTTTTTCTGATGGCGAAGTCGCTGTTCAAATCAATGAAAACGTTCGTGGTAGCGATGTATTCCTGATTCAATCAACTTGTGCACCAACCAATGACAACCTTATGGAATTGGTGGTAATGATTGACGCAATGCGCCGTGCTTCTGCTGGCCGTATTACTGCTGTAATCCCTTACTTCGGTTATGCCCGTCAAGATCGTCGTGTACGTTCTGCTCGTGTGCCAATTACTGCAAAAGTTGTTGCAGACTTCCTTTCTAACGTTGGCGTTGACCGCGTTCTTACTATCGACCTACACGCAGAGCAAATCCAAGGCTTCTTCGATGTACCTGTTGATAACATCTTCGGCACTCCAGTTCTTCTAGAAGACATGGCTAACCGTGGCCTAGAAAACCCAGTTGTGGTTTCTCCAGACCTTGGTGGTGTTGTACGTGCTCGTGCAACGGCTAAAGCGCTAGGTGATGTTGACATCGCTATCGTTGATAAGCGTCGTCCACGAGCTAACGTTTCTGAAGTAATGAACCTAATCGGTGATGTTGAAGGCCGTGACTGTGTTATCGTTGATGACATGATCGATACGGGTGGCACACTATGTAAAGCAGCTGAAGCGCTTAAAGAGCGCGGTGCTAAGCGTGTATTCGCTTACGCAACTCACGCTGTTTTCTCTGGTACTGCTGCGAACAACATCAAGAACTCTGTTCTAGACCAAGTTATCGTAACGGATTCTATCTCTCTATCTCCAGAGATGGCTGCGACTGGTAAAGTGACAACACTTAGCCTTTCTCGCATGCTTGCTGAAGCGATTCGTCGTATCAGTAACGAAGAATCAATCTCAGCGATGTTCAATTAATCAAAGCCCAATAGCTTTGCTTTAGGAACACACGAGAGAAAAACATTAAGCACTTCATTCAATGAAGTGCTTTTTTTATGTCTGAGTAATATTGCACTGTTAGTTATCACAAACAGGAATAATCGCGCAGCTATCAGCTAGCTCGCACCTTTTTCATAAACTGTGATATCATACGGCGCTTTTTGAAATCCCAAGAGAGATCCATACCTTGAGCCAACAAATAAAACTTCTCGTTGGACTGGCTAATCCAGGTCCAGAATACGCCAAAACTCGCCACAATGCGGGTGCTTGGGTAGTTGAAGAATTAGCGCGTGTACATAACGTGACACTAAAGAACGAACCAAAGTTCTTTGGCCTAACGGGTCGTATCATGGTTCACGGTGAAGATCTTCGTTTGCTGATCCCAACGACTTTTATGAACTTGTCAGGCAAAGCAGTTGCAGCCTTAGCAAAGTTCTACCAAATTAAACCAGAAGAGATCATGGTCGCTCACGATGAGTTAGATCTGCCTCCTGGTATTGGAAAGTTTAAAAAAGGTGGTGGTCATGGTGGACACAATGGTCTGAAAGACATCATCAGCAAGCAGGGTAACAATAAAGAATTCTATCGTCTTAGATTAGGCATTGGCCATCCAGGACACAAAGATAAAGTTGCAGGTTATGTATTAGGCAAAGCTCCTCAAAAAGAGCAAGAGTGTATCGAGGCCGTCGTTGACGAATCGGTTCGCAGCCTAGACATCTTATTAAAAGATGGCCTACCAAAAGCACAAAATCGCTTACATACGTTCAAAGCAGAATAAGGTTTATATCATGGGTTTTAAATGTGGCATCGTTGGTCTACCAAACGTTGGTAAGTCAACTCTGTTTAACGCACTGACTAAAGCAGGCATCGAAGCAGCAAACTTTCCATTTTGTACGATCGAACCAAACACAGGTATCGTTCCGGTTCCAGATCTACGCTTAGATGCATTAGCAAAAATTGTTAATCCACAGAAGATCCTTCCAACGACAATGGAATTCGTAGATATCGCGGGCCTAGTAGCTGGCGCATCTAAAGGTGAAGGTCTTGGTAACAAATTCCTAGCTAACATCCGTGAAACTGACGCTATCGGTCACGTTGTGCGCTGCTTTGAAAATGAAAACATTGTTCACGTTGCTGGCAAAGTATCTCCAATCGAAGATATCGAAGTGATCAACCTTGAACTTGCACTGGCTGACTTAGACAGCTGTGAGCGTGCAATTCAACGTAACGCGAAGAAAGCAAAAGGCGGCGACAAAGACGCTAAATTTGAAATCACTGTACTAGAAAAGCTACTTCCAGTTCTAACTGAAGGTGGTATGGCGCGTACTGTTGAACTTGGCAAAGAAGAAGCGGCAGCAATCGGCTACCTAAACTTCCTAACACTTAAGCCAACAATGTACATCGCAAACGTTGCAGAAGATGGTTTTGAAAATAACCCATACCTAGACGCTGTTCGTGAATACGCTGAAAACGAAAACAACGTAGTTGTTGCTGTTTGTGCAGCAATCGAATCTGAGCTTTCTGAACTTGATGACGAAGATCGCGAAGAGTTCCTAGCGGATATGGGTATCGAAGAACCAGGTCTTAACCGAGTGATCCGCTCTGGTTACGAACTACTGACTCTTCAAACTTACTTCACAGCTGGCGTTAAAGAAGTTCGTGCTTGGACAATCCCTGTAGGTGCGACTGCGCCACAAGCAGCGGGTAAGATCCACACAGACTTCGAGAAAGGTTTCATCCGTGCTGAAGTTGTTGGATTCGATCACTTCATCGAATTTAACGGTGAGAGCGGTGCGAAAGACGCAGGTAAATGGCGCCTTGAAGGTAAAGAATACATCGTTAAAGATGGTGACGTTGTTCACTTCCGCTTCAACGTATAATTCTGATTAAACATCTAGAAAAAAGGCCAGTGAATTCACTGGCCTTTTTGTTTTCCCTCTTTCTAAATTACCCCTCACCGGAAACTTAACTTCCTATATATATCGCCTTTTAGACCTATTTTTTGTCGACAAATACGCCTCTTTGCCTAAAAAGAAACCGAACAGATGTTTATTCGCGATTTATTCAAAAAAAAAGTTGACGGGTTTCGCTCAACTACGCATAATGCGCCCCGTTCACAACGAAGCGGCAACGTCTCGAAATGAACGACAATTTGGAAATGGCTACTTAGCTCAGTTGGTTAGAGCACATCACTCATAATGATGGGGTCGCAGGTTCAAATCCCGCAGTAGCCACCATTTCCTAAGCACTCTATGTGTTATTAAACACATGTTTATTAACGACAAGAGTTTTTAGGAAAGTAAAGCGGTCGTGGCGGAATTGGTAGACGCACCAGATTTAGGTTCTGGCGCCGAGAGGTGTGAGAGTTCAAGTCTCTCCGACCGCACCATATTGAGATATCTTAAGTGATATCATTGTTGGGCTATCGCCAAGCGGTAAGGCACTGGCTTTTGATGCCAGCATTCCCTGGTTCGAATCCAGGTAGCCCAGCCACAATTTAAAGTGTAATTATCTTTAAAAAGATAATGGCATTGGAAGCGAGATTATATTATATTACTTCGCTCTCAGATGGCTACTTAGCTCAGTTGGTTAGAGCACATCACTCATAATGATGGGGTCGCAGGTTCAAATCCCGCAGTAGCCACCATTCTTTCTTTATGAAAGAAGAACAAACAACGTTATATTGAATTACCAATGTCGATATAACTACAAAGATTTGCTGCGGTCGTGGCGGAATTGGTAGACGCACCAGATTTAGGTTCTGGCGCCGAGAGGTGTGAGAGTTCAAGTCTCTCCGACCGCACCATTATTTAGATATCTTAATTGATATCCTGTTGGGCTATCGCCAAGCGGTAAGGCACTGGCTTTTGATGCCAGCATTCCCTGGTTCGAATCCAGGTAGCCCAGCCATTACAACGTTACTTAGACAAACCATAAGTCTTCTTAACTATACTCTTCGCTAGAGTAAAAGCTTTGCTGCGGTCGTGGCGGAATTGGTAGACGCACCAGATTTAGGTTCTGGCGCCGAGAGGTGTGAGAGTTCAAGTCTCTCCGACCGCACCATTATTTA
>NZ_JADDYK010000062.1:6459-8905 GCF_015163615.1 Vibrio sp. OPT18 | reverse complement strand
TAAACAAAGTCATAGGACTAGGTATGCCCGTTAGAAGCTAACGGCTAGTCAAATATGGCATCGTTGATCTTCAAGCTGATTTGATCAACAACGCCTCTAGAGCACATAGTAAAATCTGCAGAGACTGAATTTAAATTTGAGCTAGCAATTGCCGTTCATCCAGCAAAACCAGAGCTATTGACTCTATTCAATAAGCTAATCAAAGATCTGGGTGAGAATGAAATAAATAAGATAATGGATAAGTGGACCAAGATTAAGGTTGTACACCGTACGGACTGGAGCTCGATATTTTATTGGATATTTGGCCTGAGTCTAGTTGGCGTTGTTTTTATCACGACGATCTTGACCATCAATAAAGCGAAGACAATTAAGTTGTTGTCTAAAAATGATGAACGTCTTAATAATGCACAGCGTGTTGCAAGGGTTGGTAGCTGGGAATTAAATGCAGATCGACAACTAGAGCAAATTTCACCTCAAATTCGAGTGCTACTTGGATTGGCGAAAGGAATACCGTTAACACAAGACGATTACACCAGATATATCTATCCAGATGATAGGGAAGAAGTAAAAAATAGTTGGAAGCTGGCGTTGAAAACGGGCATTTTCCAACATGAATATCGTATTGTTGTCGATGATGAACAGAAGTGGGTCAGAGAAGTCGCTGAGCTGACTTTAGGTAAAGATGGTAAGTTAATGTCGGCTCGAGGTACTGTTCAGGATATTACTGAACAAAAATTGGTCGAGCTACAAGTTCAGCAGAACGAAACCGAGCTCAGAAATCTCACATCGAAGCTATTGTATGTACAAGAAGAAGAAAGAAGACGTGTAGCACGTGAGTTACACGATGATTTGAGCCAGCGATTGGCGGTGCTGTCAATTTCAATCGCTACGCTTGAGTTGGACGAATCGCTTCTTCCTGCCAAAGAGCGTCTTGGATCAGTAAAAAGAGACATAGTTTCGGTGGCCAATGATATTCATGGTTTATCGAGAAGGTTACACCCTTCAATACTGGATGATTTAGGCTTAATAGATGCATTGCAATCAGAAATTGGCAGCTATGCCGATAGGGAGATGATTGCGGTTCACTTTGAGACAACGTCAACCAAACTTGACCTCGACAAAGCGTCTGAGCTTGGGTTATTCAGAATAACCCAAGAAGCATTACGGAACATCGCTAAATATTCAGAGGCGACGAAAGTACTTGTCACTCTTAATGTAATTAACCAGAACCTAGTTTTCAAAATTATGGATGACGGTATTGGGTTTGATGTTGCTGAAGCGATGAAGTCACCTGGACTTGGACTACAAAGTATGACCGAAAGAGCACGGTTAATAAATGCTAAATTCGACATTGAATCCAATGATGAAGGCACCACCATTACTGTAGAGCTTCCTTTATAAAAGATGGGTTAAGAGTAGTTGTTTCTGTTCAAATCAAGAGCTGCCTTTCAGCGGCTCTTTTTATGTATACAAGTTTATTGATTTCGTTTAAGAAGCCTGTTGGAACTTGGATGACAGTTCAATAATCTCTAAGGAGGTGAGTTGTTGCGAGAGTTCTTCCCCTTGAATGTAGTCAATACCATGCTTTCGTAATATATCGCTTTGATAGCTGTATTTAATCCCATCAGCTACCACTTTTAAATTGAGCCTTTTTGCCAAAGAAATTAATGTAAGAAGAATTTCTTTGCTCTTGTGTGAGTAGCTGATTTTGTCGATTATAGAACTATCGATCTTAACTTCTGTAAACTTGGCAATGCCTAGAAGTGTCACACTTGCGGACTCTCCTCCAAATTGTCCCAAAGACAATTTAATGCCTAACAAGTTTAAGATCGCCAGTGAAGCGACGAGTTTGTCCTCTTCATAACGAGAACGACAGGGCAAAACATTCAAAGTGAGTCTCTTTGATGATATACGATAGTGTTCCAAAAGGTTGCTAACAACCTGAGGAAATGCAGCCTCGCAGATCTGTTTTGCAGATACATTAACAACCAGATCCAGTTCTAGTCCCATCTTGCCCCATAATGAACAATCGTGAAGAGATTGTTTTAGAGAGAACATAGTCATTCTTTCTACCACTTGATCTGTGTAGTGTAAGCTTGGGTCGCAGGGTCTAGTAGAGTTGTCGATGACACTTTTCAGCCAAACTTGTGGCTCAACACCCACTACGCGTTTTGTGCGTATACAGAATTTAGGTTTGTACTGAACAATAAAGCGGACGTCAGTTTGTATTGGTTGTGGTTGTTTACCTTGAATCATATTTGATGAAAAATGAGCCGGCTTAAATGCAGTAGTGCCAGTTTGATTTTGTTTTGTGTATAAATTGTTTGAAGTCATATCACAGTCTCATTTTTGGTTTGTTCAGCTATTATCTATGCGCGCGTCCACTCAAAACACTGCGAATTTTACTAGTCCCTGAAGCAATAAGTACTAGTTTGCTCAAGCCTAA
>NZ_JADDYK010000062.1:0-6357 GCF_015163615.1 Vibrio sp. OPT18 | reverse complement strand
TTGGGGGGGGGGGGGAGGTGTTGTTATCGGATAATAAATTGCCCACCATGAACTGGTGGGCTGAATTTTTAGATGGAATAGAAATAGTAAATCTGAGCTTTCATTCTAATGATTATCCCACGGATAGCATCAAGGAATGATAGGTAGTGACTCGGTTTTTCGCCGCTTATCCATGCAAGTCCTACCGCCCCTACTGGAATGTCATAACCTTCAGGCTCGTTAAGTTTGAGGCGTACAAAGTGATACTTGTTCTTCACATTTTGTAATGTCGTTTTCGAAACGGATAACTCACGACCCATGCTGCCAGCTTCTGACTCTCCGGTAGCTTCAACTATGCCTTGAACTTCAGCAGAGAATATTTTCCCTGGGTAAACAGGAGATGCGAACTCAGCAAGCTGTCCAGCTTTTACATTACGTATCGCTTGATGATTGACTCGCATTAATACGTATTTTTCATCGGTATACATTTGCATGCGTGAAAGTATGCCTACGTACTGACCTTCTCGAAGGATAAAGTTAGTGACAAAACCATTCGAAGGAGCATGGACTTTTGTTTGAGCTAGGTTCCATAGCGCTTGTTCGTGATCTTCTTTCGCTGAGTTAAGCGTTGCTTTTGCTTTCATGGCGTTAAGCTTGGCTTTTTCTATATAGATCTTTGACTCTGTGACTTGGACTTGATTACGTGCAATTTCATTTGTTAGAGATTGAACATTATTTCTCGCTAAAGACACTTTTGTACGTTGTTCGTCCATTTGGCTTTCTGTGATGGTGTATTTCACCTTCGCATTCTGTGTCACATACCGGTTGAGCGTGCTAGCTTGCAGAGCCAAGTCATCTTTCGCTGAATTCAGGTTACTTTTAGATATATCTAAGTTGATTAAACCTGTTTTAAATTGTGTATTAGAAAGTTTTATTTCTTCTTGAGCGACCATATACGCGACTTCTGCTGCTTGTTTTTTTGTAGCAGCTTGGCTTTCTTGAATCTGATAAACGTCTGAGTCTAATTCAAATATAAGCTGACCTTTTTTTACTTTAGAATTTGGCTCTATGTGTATTTTATTGACCTTGCCTTTAATTTGAGTATTACCCGGTCTCAGTTGTACGTGTGGTGCTTGAACAACTGAACCACCAGATAAATCCATTGGTGTGTAATTAATTAATCCGATCCACACAAACCCTAACCAAAGTCCGCCACCAATATAAGCAAATAGTTTGAACGGTTTGTTCCAAGGAACTCCAAGTAGGCGCAGGATATATATAAACAGTGCCCAAATCGCTAGACCTTCTAACATAATTTATCTCCTTGGCTTTCATCTAATGTGTATTGGGGTTGTTTTGCACCGCCATGCCAAATATCACGAAGACGAATGATAGCTTGTTCGACGTCGAGGAAAGCGATGATGATGGCGAGCACCCAAACCCAGTGCCAAACAAAGCCAACCCATGTAAGCACTGTTATAAGCCCTAGTTGGCGGTGCTCGCTAGCGTGAGCTTTACTTATTGGAAGTTCGTGTAGTTTCCAAAATGCAATAGCTGCGGCGCAAACCGATACGATCAGCACGACGGCGGCGATACCGTGAAGCACAATGTCATTAGTGCTGTCGACAAAAGGAACGCTGACTAAACTCATAATCTTTTCCTCGATAATGTAAATGTTGAGTTGTGGGAACACAAAAATCTGAATTAATTAGATCATAAGAGATGGTACGAAATTCACAGCTCGTAAAATTGCTAGTCAATTAAGGAATAAATACGAGTCTATTGTTGAGTTCAAGGCGAAAGGTGAAAACTAGTAAATTATCGAGGGTTAATTAAAATCACTACACGTTAGCATAATTAACAGTGATCATTACTTGGTGTAAGTCGATGCAAATTCAAAGTAAAGAGGTGTTGTTCTTCGTGGAAGTGACCAACTTCTCTAGTTTCAGTGATGCAGCTGAAGCCATGAATATTCCTCAACCAACGGTAAGCCGCAGAATTCTGGCTCTTGAAGGGAAAATAAAATCTCAATTGTTTTTGCGATCTAAAAGTGGAGTAGTGTTAACAGAATTTGGTTTGCAGTTTTTAAATGGAGCATTGGAGGTAAAACAAAGTTTGAACGCTTTGAAAAAAATCGCAAACCAAGGAGAAAAAGATTCGAAAGTTGTGATTGTTGAGGCGCTTCAACCGTTGGCTATATTATTGATGAATAGTTTTCTACCATTCTTTAGAAAAAACTATCCGGATATTGTTGTCGATTTAAAAACGCTGAAAAATAATGAACAAGCACAAAATTTAGGTGATGCGATTAGATTACAAGGGAATAGGATGGATGTGGAACACAATCGAGTCATTCATTTCCTTCAAGCTAAAAGGAATTGCTATGTGTCTGCTCGATTATGGGTAGAGCATCCAGAAATAGAACACCCAAGGGATATTTTGGGTTCTGATGTTCCTTGTATTGATATCCAGCAACCTAAGCAAGTTGCTGGCAGATGGCGCTATTATTTTGATGGTGAGTACCATGAACTAAAGGTTACCCCTTCGTTAATTGTCGATGATGCGATTAAGGCGAGGGAGGCACTATTGAACGATATGGGTATTTCGTGGAACGTTGATGTCTTGATGAAAGAAGCGGTAAAAAACGGTGAGGCCGTTGAACTGTTTGACTCTAGTTATTCATGCCGCGAAGATGCCTATATCACATACAAATCGAGCAAAGAACTGTCGGAGCCAGAGCAGATTTTTATTAACACTCTGCGCTCGTATTATTCAGTTTGATTGACTTAAAATTGGGAATAGATGAACTACACTAACCCGTTTTTTATCGCAAAAGGTACCAGTTCACTGGCACTGTTAAGTTTAAGTATTTCAACCATTTTGTATTTATGAAACTCAACTGTTCGGCTTGAAACATTGAGAATATTGGCAATTTCTTTTGCTGAATGACTCTCTGCAAGAAGTTGTAGTACTTGCCTTTGACGTGAAGTCAGAATATCGAGCGGGTCTTTCGTTCCTTGATTATTCTTGTAAGCATCCATGATGTCTGCAGCGAGCGTAGGTGTAATGTAAGTCTTGTTGAGAAGTACCGTTTTTATGGCGGTGAGTAACTCTTCTGGGGCTGCGTGCTTGAGCACATAACCATGCACGCCGATATCTAGGGCTTTCATCGCATATTTCAATTCAGGGTGCATAGTCAGCAGAATAATTTTAACGTCTTTATTGGTTGCAATGATTTTTTCGGCTGAGCTAATGCCATTCATTATAGGCATTGAAATGTCGGACACGATAATATCAGGCTTTAGCTCCTTCGCTTTTTGAACCAATGCATTACCATCTTCTACTATGCCAACCACTTGATATTCCTTGGCCAGCAAGTTTTTTATACCTTCAGCAACCATTACGTGGTCGTCTGCAAGCAAAACTGTTTTTGGGGTCATAGTTACATCCTTTGTATACCGTTACTCTTACTTTAGCTTTATCACATTCATCTAACAAGCGCTCGTTCAAAGCATCATAAACGAAACTCTAGTCATGCAAACTAGTAAATTTCCGAGTATGAAAAATCCTTGATAAAGATGACAATTCATTAATTGTAACTGAAATACAGGCTTAAAGATGAATGTTCAATTTATCGGTGATGATAGGTTATTTACAGCAGTTGAAAGTTTACTCTTTCAACTTAAAGAAGTGCGCTTATATAGTGTGGATATTAATTCAGATGATTTCTGCAAGAACATTCATGCTCTGATACTTGATAGTAAATGGTTTCGCGAGTTTACTGTACAATCAACGCCGAGACTGGCTTACAAAGTGGTTGTAATCGGACCTTATATTGACGATTGCAGTAAGTCATCCTTCACGACAGACCCTCAGTACACCTACTTAGCATATAGTGAATTAGAATCTAAGCTCCCTCCCTTACTGGATTCATTACTTTTCTCATGCGAAGAGGGCCGCGGGGAGTAGGTGTTCATGGCGACGATTTTTAATGCAAACCTGGTTTTTACCTTGCGCTTTGGCCGTATACAACAACGTGTCGGTGCACTGAACAAGTGCATCTAAAGATTGCTCTCTATTTATTGTCGTCATGTAACTAATACCGATGCTTACGGTGGCATGAAATACTTGCCCTTGAAAGTCTTGAAACGTAATGTCTCTAAAGTTTTGACATATGGTTTGCGCGATACATTGCGTCTGTTGTATCGACATATGTGGAACGAAAGCGATAAACTCTTCGCCTCCCCAACGGCCAATAACCCCATCAACATCTGAAATAACCTTATTCGCACTGTTCGACAATGCTCGAATGACATCATCACCGACAGAGTGCCCATAGTTATCATTGATCTGTTTAAAATCGTCGATGTCCATCAATAGACAGGTCAATGGAGTGTGTTGTGAGATTTGGTTTTCAGCCCACGAATAAACCGCTCTACGATTCAGTAACCCCGTCATATCATCATGATTGGCTTGGTATTTGAGTTTGTTTTCTAGAACGACTTTTTCTGTTACATCCTCTAGGACGACCTGCACGGCACGCTCGCCCTGCCAATCGATAACGTTGTCGTAGATATTGAAGTATCGACTGACGCCATCTAAACCTATATTTTCAACGACATTACTCGCTTTAGACTGCTCTCTTTCGACGAGATCTAGATATCGCTGCTTTACATGTTGGAGTGTATGAGGGGGTAACAGCGACAGGATTGTGTTCATCGTAAGAACTTGTTCAATCGATTTGCCACCTTGCAGTTTCACCCAAGATTCATTTACGAAGAGTGGCTTGAAGTTCTGGTGAACAAGTATTCCTTGAGCTGATTGTAAAATCATATCTCGGAATATTTGGTCTTGCTCTCTGGCTTCAAGAAGCTTCGAGTAGGTGAAGTGTATATCGAAGAATGTCATTTCTACCGTTGGCAGGGAGCCCCATA
This sequence comes from Vibrio sp. OPT18, assembly GCF_015163615.1. Classification (NCBI taxonomy): domain Bacteria; kingdom Pseudomonadati; phylum Pseudomonadota; class Gammaproteobacteria; order Vibrionales; family Vibrionaceae; genus Vibrio; species Vibrio sp. OPT18. Next base: position 1,444 of record NZ_JADDYK010000062.1, on the reverse strand, counting down.
TAATCTTCTTAAGAGTCAAAGCGACTGGTATCGTACCGAGGTGTTGGTTTGCCATGTGAAGGACTAAAGCCTGCGATGTAGAGTGATCTTGGAGGGCAAGTTCAACCTCGTTTTCAATTTGTACTTTATCGGAATCCGAAAACAAATCTGTCAACGACAGAGAAGCTAGTGCGACAGACTGTTCAGGGGTATATCCAAGCAACTGACAAAGCCCTCTATTAATTCTTACAAGGTTCATTTCAACTAGAATCGCAGTGCCGTAGCATAGGCTCATTTGTTGGTCGGGCATGGTTGTCTTCCTCTCTATGTTCTCATTACATTCATGTATACCTTGGCTTCCCTTAACCCCTGATCGAACTCACAAGGGTGAGTGATGGATTATATAGTTAATGACAAGTGTGAACGATGACGGGTTAAGTATGTACCCATACAAGAATGGAATACCTAGAAATGTTGGTGTGAGTGATGTCATGCTTATACCAATCACAATGAGTAAGTGATCAAAAATAGCGTAGGAAAAGGCTTGAGAACAAGGCGGATCTTTTCGACAAGTAGGTTCGATAAGTTGTTATTCTACAATCAAAAATTCTAACGCGGTTATCGAGCCTTTTAACAAGCTAGGGTGAACAGTTATTTACTACGATTGGTATTATAATTTGAGGATGGTTTGGCTTTTGAGAGGTGCTGTCTTATTGAGAAAAAAACAATCCATTATGACTAAACGTTAAACTTTCTAAGATCTCAGAGCGGTTAGATACTAAACAAGAAGGTCACTGGGGTGCCCATCTTCTACAAATAAAAAAGAGTGAGCGTAATGCTCACTCTTGATGTCTGCCTATAGGAGGCTGTGACTTAGAATCGGTAATCGACAGAAACCATAACTTGTTGAGTATTATCGATTTCTACGTTATTTTCTTCGAAATCTTGAGCAAGATAACGATAAGATATTTCAGTCGTCCAGTTATCGTTGATTTCATACATTGCACCTACTTGACCGCCCCACACAAATTCTGTTGAACTCTCGTTTGCCACTTCACTGTCTGCTGCACCCAATGATACACCTGCAAATAAGTTAATGTCGTTGTAAACAGGCAATATGTAGTCGTAAGATGCTAAGAATTTACTTTGTTCTAGCTTGTCCATGTAACCGTATGTAGCCATTAATCGGTGGTTTTCTTCAAGTATCGCACCACCACGAATTTCAAAAGAAGCATCTTCACCGTTGGTTGCATTAAGGCCACTGACGTCGTCATTTTGATAACCCGCACCAGCACCAACAAACCAGTCCACATCTAAATCAGAGGCGAACGTTGGAGCCGTAGCAAGAGCAGTAAGAAGTAATGTAGAGAGGCGTTGTTGATCAAATCAGCTTGAAGATCAACGATGCCATATTTGACTAGCCGTTAGCTTCTAACGGGCATACCTAGTCCTATGACTTTGTTTA
>NZ_JADDYK010000061.1:0-242 GCF_015163615.1 Vibrio sp. OPT18 | reverse complement strand
TTCGATCCATCCCATGCGACTTATCAAGCTTTAGCTCAAGGTGAAGTTAGACGAATACATATTCCAATTAAAGTATCGGATGGTCACGGTGACTCGGCAGATGAAATCATCATCGAAGTCACGGGGACGAATGACATTCCAGTGATGAGTGCGACAACCGTTCACACCCAAGAAAATGCACGGGTTGTGAATGGTGTGATGAACGCCACCGATGCCGATAGTCATGACATACTCACTTACAC
>NZ_JADDYK010000060.1:431312-437824 GCF_015163615.1 Vibrio sp. OPT18 | reverse complement strand
GAGAAACTTTTAGATTATAGCTTTCCGAATTTTAAAATTTGCTTGGCGACCATAGCATTGTGGACCCACCTGATTCCATGCCGAACTCAGAAGTGAAAGACAATAGCGCCGATGGTAGTGTGGGGCTTCCCCATGTGAGAGTAGGACATCGCCAGGCTTTAAATTTTTAAAATCGTTTTTAAACGGTTTTTGAATTGCTGATATAGCTCAGCCCGGTAGAGCGCACCCTTGGTAAGGGTGAGGTCCCCAGTTCGAGTCTGGGTATCAGCACCATATTTAGTTGATTTGATTATTCAAGTTAACAACAGAATTTGTTTGACGACCATAGCATTGTGGACCCACCTGATTCCATGCCGAACTCAGAAGTGAAACACAATAGCGCCGATGGTAGTGTGGGGCTTCCCCATGTGAGAGTAGGACATCGTCAGGCTCAAATTGCTTTAAGCTGAATAGACACTGCGGAGTGGTAGTTCAGTTGGTTAGAATACCGGCCTGTCACGCCGGGGGTCGCGGGTTCGAGTCCCGTCCACTCCGCCATTTATTTAGAAGCCTCGCTAGCAATAGCGGGGCTTTTTTACATCTAAATTATAGTGTTTCGCCCCTCCATCTAATGACTTCCACATAAGATTTCCCGTACCCCATAACTCCTAGCCAACGCGTCCCTATTATTCCGTCATTTATCAGAAATCCCAATCCTACGACTAGAATCACATCATTTCTGATTCCAATTGTGGTTTGACACAAGAAAGACTTCAAACTTTAAACTTACTGATCAAATACTCGAGCCATACGACGTTGTAAGTTAGGTAATGAGACTGTTTTGACTCAGCGCCTCATTCAATACCTGAAACTATACAAGCATTAAAACTCATCCTGCTTGCTCAGTGCTTGGAGCCCTCCTCAAGTATTAGCTAGCAGCCCTTAGCCTAGAAAACCTGACTTATGTCCTGTCTGTGAATCTAGAGGATAGTTCTGATGTGTAATTAGGGCTCTATCATGGAGGCTTCTCTTAAGAAAGCTATAGCCCTTCACGAGTCGACTTAATACCTCTGTTATGCATTGAGCTTAAGGCTACTCTCGATGGTATTGATCGCCTTGTTCGAATCATTTTAAAGGATAAAAGTGGGTCAGATTCAGCTTGAAAGGAGATAGTCGTTTGGTTGCGTTCCAAAGTTAGTGCTGGAGGGAGATATACTAAGAAACAATGAATCTTTCGTATCCGTGCCTACACGTGCAGTAATGTTTATCACCGAACCGGATTGGGACTCTCTGGTTCTAGGATCTGGTATCTTAGGGTGTCTACCAGTCTCTCTTTGATTCTGATGTGCTTGTTGACTCGATATAAATTAGTTGTTTGACCGCTTTGCTCTGAGCATATTGATTTCTTGCCGGTTAGTTCAAGCTATGTTTTGGTTACTGCGACTAAGATTAATCTATAAGGTCACTACTGTTTGCTTAGTAAGAATAGAAAATCCCCCAGATCATCGGCGGATAGTTTTGTGATTATTTTAAGAGGTGAATAAAGCCTTAAACCTAATGGGTCGAACTATGAAATTGAGTTTTAACTTTGAAGATGCGAGCCAGATCTTTGTGGGATCTTTTGCTTTGGCCGTGCCGATTTCTTTTTCTGAAGAGGCTTGGAAGTTAGGGGAGACCTTACCTACAGCTAATCTATTGCTGTTATTTTTACTGTCTGCGGTGTTCTTAGGCTTCTATACGTATGAGAGTGTCTTTCAAAAAGATGTTGTTGCACGGTTGCCAGTGTTTATTTTCAGAATAGTTATTGCTTATGTTATGACGGCATTGGTCGTTGCTTTAGTACTGACTTGTCTGGACAAATTACCTCTAATGAGTGACCCAGTTGTATCGATCAAAAGAGTGATTGTTATTTCAATGCCTGCCTCTATGGGCGCTATTGTAGTGGATAGTTTTGATAAAGAGTGACTTGTGTATCATTTGGATTGAAGCGCCTTACAGAGCTTTTCTAGCGCTTATTTGATTCGTTATTTAGCTTTCTCATTTCTAGGCTTAGCATTGATTTGTTTAACCGCTCTCCTCATCAATATAATGAGTAGTAACGTTACTATGAGTGACACTTACGTGAATGTGTCGTTTGTTGCTGGGAGATATTGAAGAGCGTCAAGTAGCGAAGATTTGTAGCTTTGGAAGGAGATGAAAACAGTTGGTTTCTGAGTCGAATAGAAATTAGAGAGGAGAGGGAAGTTGTATTGAGATGTTGGGATCTTTAGATGCAAAAAAGCCGCATCAATGATGCGGCTTCTTTTAATTGGCTCCCCTTGCAAGACTTGAACTTGCGACATACGGATTAACAGTCCGCCGTTCTACCAACTGAACTAAAGGGGAATTGATTGTTTAGTCTCTAATCAAGAGAATGGTGCCGACTACCGGAATCGAACTGGTGACCTACTGATTACAAGTCAGTTGCTCTACCTACTGAGCTAAGTCGGCATCATGAATCAAAAAGCTTATGCTTGATGATTAACTTGGCTCCCCTTGCAAGACTTGAACTTGCGACATACGGATTAACAGTCCGCCGTTCTACCAACTGAACTAAAGGGGAATTATTCTTAAAGCTTTAAAGAAATGGTGCCGACTACCGGAGTCGAACTGGTGACCTACTGATTACAAGTCAGTTGCTCTACCTACTGAGCTAAGTCGGCACATAATATTTCTTTGTGCTTTACTGTTGTTGTCTAAGACACCAACAAATAAATTGTGGTGCCCGGAGGCGGAATCGAACCACCGACACGAGGATTTTCAATCCTCTGCTCTACCGACTGAGCTATCCGGGCGACGAGGTGTATTAAACGTGTTTTCGCGTTCTGGGTCAACATTAAATTGCAAAAAAAGTATCGTTTGATGTTTTTCTATACTTAGTGGGTTGTTTTTGCTCGTTTGGGGTGAAAAACCTAGGTCTAGCATGCCCTAAAAGATAGTAAAACTACGGTTAACTACACTGAATGGGCGCCGAAATAAAAAAAAGCACGTATGAAAACGTGCTTTTTTATTTAAAAATTTCTAGGGAGTTTAGTGTTTTACTTCAAACCTATTAACCCAAGCTTCTAATTCGTTGGAAAGAGAGGCAAGAGTTTGGGTGCTGTTATGACTTTCTGTTACGACATTGCTCAGTTGGTTACCGCTCTCTTCGATCATATTGATACGCTTCGATATATCATCGCTCACCTGAGTCTGCTCAGCGGCCGCTGTTGCGATTTGATGACTCATTGATGAAATGGACTCTAATGCGACAACAATCTGTTGTAGTGCTTCAGAGGCGTTTTGAGACTCTGTTACGGTGCTTTCACTGGTCGCGGCACAAACTTCCATGGTTTGAATTGCGTTGCGAGATCCTTCTTGAAGGTTATTAATCATCAATTGGATTTCTTTGGTGCTCGACTGTGTTCGGCCTGCAAGGTTACGAACCTCATCTGCTACAACTGCAAATCCACGACCTTGTTCGCCAGCTCGAGCTGCTTCAATGGCTGCGTTAAGTGCCAACAGGTTAGTTTGCTCCGCTATATCACCAATTACATCCAATACTTTTGCAATGTTGTTTACATCGTTATCTAGGTTAGCGACAGCTTCGCTTGCTGTGCCTAGTTGGCCTGCTAGGCCTTGAATGTTATCTACTGTGTTGTGAATGAGTTGTTGGGTATGCTGGCTCTGTTTGTCGGCCTCATCTGTGTTGCGCGCGGTATCGCTAGCTGAATCAGCAACGTTATTGGCTGAAGAGGCCATCTCGGTCATTGCTGTCGCGATCATCTCTGTTGATTGCTGTTGGGTCTCTGTCAGTTGAGCAATTGACCCAGCGCGATCTTCAACGCGCTGCAGTTCGCCTCTTAATGCCAGCATTGAAGCATCAAGGTTTGATACTAGCTCAGCCAGTGACTTACTCATTTGTTGCACTGCGTGATAGATACTGCCGCCAATTGCCTGAGTTTCGAAAGAGGTTTGAATTCGACCTTGTGCTACGGCTTGTACTGCTTCTCGTACGTCTTTAGGTTCGCCGCCAAGAAGCGCTAGCATGCGTTTAATGGATACAATTAGGCTCGATAGAATAAGACCAGCAATCACGACACAAAGGAATAACTGCCATTGAGCGGTAGACCAGAAACGAGCGTTAACTTCATTGAACCCGATACCGGTACCGACAACCCAGCCCCAATGTGGTGTTTTCTCAGCAATAGACAGTTTTTCTTCAATCGTTCCATCTGGCAGTTTTTGTGTCCAGGTGTACTCAATGATCTGGCCAGTGCGATTACCAAGTACTCTTTGGATTAGCTGACCAACACTATTGCCGTCACCATCTTTAAAGTCGTTAAAGCTGGTTCCGTGTAGTTGAGGATCTAATGGTGTCGCGACAAACGTCATGTTCTCATCGGCTACGTAAACATATTCATTATCTTTATAGATGTTGTTGCGAAGAAGGCGAGTAGCCAGTTGCTTAGCTTGATCTTCTTCTAGAGTGCCATCAATCGCCATCTTCTCCACTTCAGTAAGGATGCTGTATGCACTCTTAAATAGCTCTGTCACGCGAGCTTTGTTGTCCATGTTGCTAGCGACTCTCAATGTCCATAAACCAGTAGCCGTCAGTGCTAGCAGGGCGATCAAGATGATGCCCGATAATAAGTAAGCTTGCGTTTTTAGTTTCATATTTCCCCGCGCAGCGATTCAATAATTAGTATTAGGTATAATTCATCGAATCTTAATCTAAGTGGTGTAAGGCAGATATTAGAAAGACATCAAAACATGATAGAGATTAAATTTTCGAAGAAAAAAAAGTAACGGAACTGAATTCTGTTTGTTTTAATGTGAATATTAGTGGGTCATGAACTTTGGAAGGAGTTGGTTCTGTTGGAATGGATATGCTTTATAGAACTTAGAATCTGCTGCTGTAGTAAGAGTACTAGAAGGAGATAACTCAATTTATCGAGACTGATTAAGAGTAGAGCTGATGAGTATATTGAATAGAGTTTGCTTTTGTTCAAACGAAAAAAGCCAAGTCTTTCGACTTGGCTTTCTTGAATGTGGCTCCCCTTGCAAGACTTGAACTTGCGACATACGGATTAACAGTCCGCCGTTCTACCAACTGAACTAAAGGGGAATTATTTGTGTCAACATCAGGTCTATAAAGACCATTATTTGTTAAGCACCAAATAATGGTGCCTCGAGGCGGAATCGAACCACCGACACGCGGATTTTCAATCCGCTGCTCTACCGACTGAGCTATCGAGGCAAAAGAATGGTGCCGACTACCGGAGTCGAACTGGTGACCTACTGATTACAAGTCAGTTGCTCTACCTACTGAGCTAAGTCGGCACACTAAATTCTTTGCTTAAAGAGTTAAACTCTTCAATTAAAACCTCATAAAAAATGAAGTCCTTTAAAAATGGCTCCCCTTGCAAGACTTGAACTTGCGACATACGGATTAACAGTCCGCCGTTCTACCAACTGAACTAAAGGGGAATTACTTGTCTCAACATCAGGTCTATAAAGACCATTATTTGTTAAGTACCAAATAATGGTGCCTCGAGGCGGAATCGAACCACCGACACGCGGATTTTCAATCCGCTGCTCTACCGACTGAGCTATCGAGGCAAAAGAATGGTGCCGACTACCGGAGTCGAACTGGTGACCTACTGATTACAAGTCAGTTGCTCTACCTACTGAGCTAAGTCGGCACACTAAATTCTTTATGCTTTTGTCCGTGCTGCTACTCCCTGTTAAAGAGTGTTGACACCAACAAATCAAATTGTGGTGCCCGGAGGCGGAATCGAACCACCGACACGAGGATTTTCAATCCTCTGCTCTACCGACTGAGCTATCCGGGCAACGGAGCGCTATTAAACGGATTTTCTTCATAACCGTCAACACCTTTTTTGAAAATAATTAAAAAAAACGTTCGTTAGTTGTTTTTTTATTCAAAAGTGAGGCTTACGTTTTACCTTGGTTAAAATCTTTCTTGAATTTTGTTACTTTTTCTAAGTATCGGCGCGACTCTTTGTTTGGGTGCTTTTTAGTAAGTGCCCAGTACGCTTGGCTAGGTTGCAGCGAGTTTAGGTCTCGCATTGCTCGTTTTCTGTCCTTGCTGAAGGTATTGAGTACGCCACCCGTGCCGCCGTTGTATGCTGAAATCATGCTGTACTCGAGCGTTGTCGGGTGTTTTACATCTTTCAAATAACGATTTTTGAGTATGTAAAAGTACGCGGTGCCAGCATCAATGTTGTTTTCTGGATTGAATAAATACTCAGGACTTGGCTCTCCAGGCTTGTTCTTTACAAGCTTAAACACATCTCGACCAGCGGTTTTAGGTACCACCTGCATAAGACCGTATGCATTCGCCCAACTCACCGCGTAAGGGTTGAAACTACTCTCTGTTTTGATAATCGCGTAGATCAAATCTTCAGGAATGTCGTAACGCTGAGATGCTCGTCGAACGATATCGGCATATTGATAACTACGCTGACTGGCGTGATCGGCCACCATTGGGA
>NZ_JADDYK010000060.1:398581-431261 GCF_015163615.1 Vibrio sp. OPT18 | reverse complement strand
TCTCAACGTAATAGGCTTTTTTAAAGTCGACTTCTTTGGTTTTTAGGTTATTAGCGATCAGGTAATCAGCGAACTGGTTAGCGCGCCAAGACCATTGGATAGGCTTTTTTTCTTGGTCTACAACTTGGTTGTAGAGGAAAGGCCTGCCTTCTAATTTGATGCTTTTGGAGGAGAATAGGTCGACATGCGCCGGATCATCTGGCGTCAAAAGCGTCGTCATGATCGCATTTTTGAGGTGTTTTTTAGGTTCAGTCGAGGAGACGGTTTCTACCGTTATGAGGCCTTCACTAAAGTTTACTTCGGAACGGCTCAGGTAATTATCTATGTATTTCACATAGTTACTCTTACCTGCTATTTTTACTTCACTACTGCCCCAGCGTTTTTGGATATTGCCAGAAAAGCTATTAATCAAAGCATCTAGTGCTCCGGTGTCTTTTTCAAACTGACCAGGTAACTCCGCTAAGTTGCTTACAAATCGGTTGGTCGGTTCGTAATTAACATCATAAATGCTTTCGACAAATTCACGGCTGCAGCCAGTTAATAACATGGCTGTTAGGAAGTAACTTAGCTTTTTCATAGTTCCTCATACAAAAATGACATCGCAGCGTTAACCATGATGTCATTAAAAATTGCTTAAATAAATGTCTTATTCGCTTGGTGGAGTATAGCCATCAATTACGACATCTTTACCTTCGAAAAGGAAGTTAACCATCTCAGTTTCAAGAAGTTTACGATGTTCAGGATCCATCATGTTTAGCTTCTTTTCATTGATAAGCATAGTTTGCTTGCTTTGCCATTGTCCCCAAGCTTCTTTAGACACGTTGTCAAAGATACGCTTACCTAAGTCACCTGGGTAAAGTTGAAAATCTAGGCCTTCAGCATCTTTTTGAAGGCGAGCACAAAATACAGTGCGGCTCATAGTGGTTCCTCTTATCGCGTTCGTTGATTCAAACGTCGTCGTTCAGTTCAAAGGGTAGGCTCTCAATAAGCTGCTTTACAGGAGCGGCTAGGCCAATTTCTTCCGGTTTTGATAAGTTATACCAGAGACCTTTAGTCCCTTCCATTATCAAATCTGGTTGTTTATCTAATTTCACTAATACTGGCGTGATATCTAAGTGGTAGTGGCTGAAAGTATGTCTAAACGCAATCATGGTCTTGATCGAATCGGTTTGAGCGTCTTTGATCGAGCGAAGATCTAGTTGATGTTCGATCTCTGCGTTTTCATTTTGAGGGAAACAAAACAATCCGCCCCAGATACCAGATTGAGGGCGCTGTTCGAGCCACACTTGGTTATCGTGATACAGAATCACAAACCATGTTTCTTTTACTGGCTTTTCTTTCTTAGGCTTTTTGCCTGGGAAGTCGAGTTGTCTATCGAGCTTCTTGGCCTCACACATGCTTTCAATTGGGCAAAGGGTACATTTAGGTTTGCTACGGGTACAAACCATCGCACCCATGTCCATCATTGCTTGGTTGTACTTATCGACATCTTTCTTAGGAGTATGTGCTTCGGCGTGTTCCCAAAGCTGGTTCTCGACTTTCTTTTGCCCCGGCCAACCTTCAACGGCAAAACTTCTCGCCAGCGTTCGTTTTACATTGCCATCAAGAATCGCATGAGGAAGCTTGTGAACCGAAGACAGCACTGCTGCTGCAGTTGAGCGACCAACCCCCGGTAGCGCGTTCATCTCTTCGATAGACAGCGGAAATTCACCGCCATATTGCTCAGTAACGATCTTGGCTGCTTTATGTAGATTGCGAGCTCGGGCGTAATAACCAAGCCCTGTCCATAAGTGGAGTACCTCATCTTGTTCGGCGTTCGCTAGGTCGATAACCGTTGGAAAGCGTTCTAAGAAGCGTTGGTAGTATGGAATCACCGTAGCAACCTGAGTCTGCTGAAGCATGATTTCAGATAGCCAAACGGTGTAGGCGGTTTTGTTTTGTTGCCAAGGCAATTCTTTACGCCCGTAGGCGTCATACCACTTTAATATGGCGGTTGCGAAAGGAGTCACGACATGCTCTATGCTTTGCTATTATTAGAAGCGAAATTGCACCACACTTAACGTTGGATGTAAAACAGACAAATTGTGTGGGAATTTATCCACGGAAAGACTTGCACCGGAGGCAATTCTTTGGATAATCCCCGCTTTGATTAATCAATGTGCAGGCAAAAATCAATGAGTGAAGTGACCACTAACGAATATACTGAAGACGGCAAACTGGTTCGTAAGATCCGTAGTTTTGTTCGCCGCGAAGGCCGCTTAACAAAAGGCCAAGAGAACGCGATGAATGAATGTTGGCCAACAATGGGTATCGACTACAACCCAGAGCTTCTTAACTGGAAAGAAGTATTTGGCAACGATAACCCGGTTGTACTAGAGATTGGCTTCGGTATGGGTGCATCACTGGTTGAAATGGCAAAGAACGCACCTGAGAAAAACTTCTTAGGTATTGAAGTTCATAGCCCAGGTGTTGGTGCGTGTTTAGGTACAGCTCGCGATGCTGGCGTAACTAACCTGCGTGTAATGTGTCACGATGCTGTAGAAGTATTTGAACACATGATTCCAGATAGCAGCCTGCATACACTGCAACTGTTCTTCCCTGACCCATGGCACAAAGCTCGCCACCATAAACGTCGTATCGTTAAGGCTGAGTTTGCAGAGATGGTTCGCGGTAAGCTTCAACTTGATACTGGTATTTTCCACATGGCAACAGACTGGGAAAACTACGCCGAACATATGATTGAAGTGATGAACGTAGCTCCAGGCTTCGAGAACATCGCTGAAGATGGTGATTACATCCCTCGTCCGGATGAGCGCCCGCTAACTAAGTTTGAAGCTCGTGGCCATCGTTTAGGTCATGGTGTTTGGGACATTAAGTTCAAGCGTACTAAGTAACTCCGAATCAAATGAAGTGAAGGGCAATCCGACTTAGGATTTAACCCCTACACTTTATGGGATTGATTAAAGCCAACATTATTGTAATGTTGGCTTTTTTGTCCTTAGGCTTTTATTGATATAAAGGTTTAAGGACAGAAAGTAACGTTACACCCCTACAAAAATAACAATATAGAAGTAAGCGCACATGAAACCAACTCAAGCTATTTTGGCCGAGATCTTAGACGAAGTTCGTCCTTTAATTGGACAGGGAAAGGTCGCTGATTATATCCCTGCACTGGCTCGCGTATCGAACCAGAAACTGGCGATCGCGGTATACACCAATGAAGGTGAGGTGATTAAAGCCGGCGATGCTGAAGAAGCATTTTCTGTGCAATCTATCTCTAAAGCCTTGAGCCTTACGCTAGCTATGGTGCTATATAAGCCTGAAGAGATTTGGCAAAGAGTAGGCAAAGAGCCTTCTGGTCAAGCCTTTAACTCGATGATTCAGCTTGAGATGGAGCAGGGGATTCCCCGCAACCCGTTTATCAATGCGGGTGCTATTGTCGTAGCAGACCTATTACAAAGCCGCCTGTCAGCACCGAGACATCGCTTGTTAGAGTTTGTGCGCCAGTTGTCGGGCGACACTCATATCGTGTATGACAAGATAGTAGCGGCTTCAGAAATGATGCACAGCGATCGTAATGCGGCTATCGCGTACTTGATGCGTTCATTTGGTAACTTTGAAAATGATGTTATCCCTGTTCTGAATAACTACTTTCATGCCTGTGCGCTTAAAATGACGTGTGTTGATTTGGCCAAAACCTTCAGCTACTTGGCAAACAAAGGTGTCTCGGTTCAAACCAAGAAAGAGATCATCACGCCAGTCCAAACCAAGCAGTTGAATGCTTTGCTTGCGACATGTGGTTTGTACGATGGTGCGGGCGAGTTTGCCTACCGTGTTGGTATGCCAGGAAAGTCGGGTGTCGGTGGCGGTATTATTGCCATTGTTCCGGGTGAGATGACAATCGCCGTGTGGTCTCCAGAGCTTGATCCTTCTGGTAACTCTTTAGCGGGCACTAAAGCACTAGAGCTGCTTTCAGAGCGTATCGGTCGTTCTATTTTCTAGGAGAAAGATGCGAGATTCGAGCACGGACGTTGTCCTATAAAACGCTTCGCTACGAGAGGGGGCTATAAAACAAAAAGGGTTGACCCTAAAGCCAACCCTTACGCAATGCTTCTCGAATCTCTAACTATTCGTCTTCTTCTGCCATAAAGGCTTCCAGCAAATCGTTGAGGAACAGTTTTCCTTTTTCAGTGATCTGCCAATGAGTGTCGGTTTCATTCAAGTAGCCTAGCTCTTTTGCCCATTCAATCGTTTTTTGAATCGAGTTAAAACCAAGCCCTGTCGTATCAATGAAATCTTGCTTTGGACATGCTTCCATTAACCTAAAGCGGTTCATAAAGAACTCAAAAGGTCGGTCTTCATTCGGCACTTCAAATTCATCGGATAGGTACGGTTTCACCATGTTCTGGTAAGCCGCTAAATAGCCTCTAGGGTGTTTAACCTTAGTCGTACGAACAATGCGTCCATCTGCAAAGCTTAGCTTGCCATGAGAGCCACAGCCAATACCTAGATAGTCACCAAAGCGCCAGTAGTTAAGGTTATGTTGGCACTGATATCCCGGCTTGCTGTAGCCTGAAATTTCGTACTGCACATACCCTGCGTCTGCGAGCTTCTTATGGCCTAGGTCGAAGATATCCCAAAGGTCATCATCATCAGGCAGCGTTGGTGTTTTGTAATAGAACATGGTGTTAGGTTCTATTGTTAGCTGATACCAAGATAAGTGCGGAGGGTCGAGTTCGATCGCTTTATCCAAATCAGCCAACGCTTGATCAATACTCTGATCAGGTAAGCCGTGCATTAAGTCTAGATTGAAGCTATTCAATCCAATCTTATGCGCTAAATGAGCGGCATTTACCGCTTCATCTTGACCATGAATACGCCCAAGCCTTTCCAGTTTCTCTTGCTCAAAACTTTGTACGCCTACCGAGATTCGACTCACCCCTGCCTTTTGGTAACCAGCAAAACGCTCAGCTTCGATAGTTCCCGGGTTGGCTTCCATGGTGATTTCTATTTCAGGTTTGAACGGGATGCGCTGTTCAATGCCTTGCAACAATCGGCCAATTCCTTCAGGAGAAAACAGGCTTGGGGTACCGCCACCAATAAAGATCGAATGCAGTGGGCGAGGGGCGCCATTGAGCTGATATTTTTCGATATCAGTATCAAGATCCTCAAGCAGTGCATCGATGTACTCTTTTTCTGGGATCTCGGCTTTCAGAGCGTGTGAGTTGAAATCACAATACGGGCACTTTTGTACACACCATGGGATGTGTACATAGAGGCTAAGTGCGGGTGGTACTAGCGCTGCATTGTGCATTACAGAGCTTGCTCCTTGATTGCTTCGAATAGTGCTGCAAGGGCTTTGCCGCGGTGTGAAAGCTGTTTTTTACGTGTAGATTCGAGTTCAGCAGATGCGCAGTTATCTTCTGGTACAAAGAATACAGGATCGTAGCCAAAGCCATTCTCACCGTGTTCTTCGGTAAGGATGCGACCTTCCCATTTACCGTGACATACTAGAGGTGTTGGATCATTTTCGTGACGCATTAGCACCAACACACAGTGGAAACGCGCAGTACGCTTTTCAGTTTCGACACCTTGCATCGCGTTTAGCAATTTTTCGATGTTCTGCTTATCGGTTGCCCCTTCTCCTGAGTAACGCGCGGAGTAGATGCCCGGAGCACCATTTAAATAATCAACCTCTAAACCTGAGTCGTCAGCAATGGCTGGCAGCCCTGTTTCTTTCGCTGCATGGCGAGCTTTGATGATGGCATTTTCAATGAAAGTCGTTCCTGTTTCAGCGACTTCTGAAACGTTAAATTCATTTTGCGCGACAACGTCAAAACCAAACTCAGACAGAATACCTGCCATCTCGCGAACTTTGCCTTGGTTGCCTGTTGCTAAAACAATCTTACTCATGGGGATGTGGCTCTAAATAAGTTAATAAATGAAAAGTAAGGTTTGAGCTTACTCTTCTATATAGAATTTCTGTGTGAAACGCAGTGGACCAGTGCCTTTTAGGCCTGCGTTCACATCGATGTCGAAGGTGATGTTTTCTTCGTGAGTTACGGGGAACTCAGCAAGATAATAAATCGCATCGCCTTCTTTGATTTCTCGAAACTTCAAAGTACGGGTGTTTCCAACGAGGTTCTTCGCTGTTCCCGTAATTTTAGCCGTTGTCGCAGGCTTGCCTAGAGAAGCCTTGTCTAACACGCTGATGTTGAGGATTGCTGAGTATCCATTTCGCTTAAGTTTGTATTGCTTAGCGACTTGCGAAGTTAAGAACGTGGAATTAAAAGCCGAGTAATGAACCTCGACATCCTTAATGTTCTTAAATTGCCCTGCTGAGCTTGGTAAGGCAACAAGAGCGGTGAGTAGTGCTGTTATCCATAAACGCATAATGACTCCAATAAATAGCAAAAAGCCATCATAGGATGGCTTTGACTTCAGTTGGGATTTGGCTTGGCGAGCATATTCGAACTTGCTTGTGCCTACCGAGTTCTCCCTTTTCTATCTTAATTTGCCCTTTTGCGACCTTAAACTGTTTCGCAAGGTATTTCGCTAAATGGGCATTGGCTTTGCCATCAACCGGTGGTGCAGTAATGGCAATTTTCAGTTCCTCACCGTGCAAGCCGACAATTTTGTCTCGGCTTGCTTTGGGTTGGATATAGAGCCTAAGAAGAATATCGTCTTCCTCGGCCCAAACTGCTTTTGGCATCGTCAAAGTACCTGAGGTTCGTACTTGAATTATAGCTGATACCAAATAGGACCGATCATGTCGCCCATTAGGAAGTTCGCAAATTGCAGAACAATGAACAGAACCAGCACACTTAGGTCGAAGCCACCCATATCAGGAAGGATACGGCGGATAGGCACTAGCATTGGTTCAGTCAGTTGATGGAACACGTACTCTATTGGGCTACGACCTTGGCTAACCCAGCTTAGGATTGCGCGGATAAGTAGAACCCAGAAGATCAAGCCACCAGCTGCTTTGAGCAGAGACAGTGCGCCAAAGATAAGGAAGCTAATATCGAAAACGGCAGCGCCGCCAGAAATAATCAGGTTTAGAGCAACGAACTTAAGTACACACAGCACGTAAGCAAAAACAACCGTCGCCAGATCAAGGCTGCCGATTGATGGGATAACTCGGCGTAGCGGGGCAACAACTGGTTGTGTCGCTTTTACGATGAATTGTGAGAATGGATTGTAGAAATCTGCACGTGATGCTTGTAGCCAGATACGCAAGATCACAACCATGATGTAAAGATCAAAAACGGTCGAGATCAGAAAGCTCATCGAGTTCATATTGTTTCCTTTTTCGGATTTACTTGCCGCTTAGATATAACCCGAGCGGCAAAATGCTTGTTTACCTTGATTGGTACTAAAACAGTTTTTCCATCTCTTCAGCTCGAGCAACCGCTGCCTGCATGGCTTTTGCTACGATGTCTGATAGTTGATGTTCGTTAAACGTGCGTAGTGCTTCTGCGGTCGTGCCGCCTTTTGATGTCACTTGTTCACGCAGTGTTGATAATTCAGTCTCTGGGTTTGCAACGACCATCTCTGCCGCGCCTAATGCAGACTGCTGCACTAGCTTACGAGCGGTTTCTTGGTCAAAACCTTGGTTGATTGCTTCAGCTTGCATCGCTTCCATAAACAGGAAGAAGTAAGCCGGAGCACTACCCGCCGCCGCAATGATGTTGTTGATTCCAGACTCTTGCTCAACCCAGCTTACTTCACCAACAGCTTTCATCAGCTGAGAAGCAAAGTCTTTATCATCTTGGCTGACAGTTGCATCGGCATAAAGACCACTCATCCCTTTACCAAGCAGTGATGGCGTGTTTGGCATCACACGAACAAGGTTCAGTTGGCAGTTTAACATCTCATTGAGTCGATTCGCATTAATACCCGCGGCAATTGAGATAACCAGTTTGTTGCTGAAGTCGATATCTTGTAAGGGTTTACATACATCAGCCATCATTTGTGGCTTCACGGATAACACAACAACGTCTGCTTGCTCTGCTGCAATATTATCGCTGGTGGTATTGATGCCGTATTCTTGTTCTAACGGCAGCCTTCTGGTTTCTGAAGGTGCTGTCGCAGTAATCTTTTGCGCTGGGTAACCACTCGCAACTAAGCCCGCTACAATTGAGCGAACCATGTTTCCCGCCCCAATAAAGGCGATGTTCTTATGTTCCATATATAAAATCCTGAGCGTGTCGCTGCGCGGATAAGGCGAAGCGGTATCAATACTTGTCGTTACTTACTACGGCTATTTCGCGTAATCACGAGCGCCGAAAATAGCTGTTCCAATACGAACCATTGTGCTGCCAGCCTCAACTGCTGCATCCATATCACCACTCATCCCCATCGAAAGGGTATCAATGTCTGAATACTTCGCGGCTAGCTTGTCTTTAAGCTCTGCCAGTTGAGAAAATGCATTAAGCTGAGATTGATAGTCAGATACGTTTGCAGGAATCGACATCAATCCTCTTAAGGTGAGGTTGGGTAGCGATGAAATCAACTCCGCGAGTGCAAAAACTGTCTCTTCTGAGGTTCCAGACTTGGACTCTTCACCACTGGTGTTTACCTGAATCAACACTTGCAAAGGTGGAAGTTCGCTTGGTCGTTGATCATTAAGCCTTTGTGCGATCTTATCGCGATCGACGGAATGCACCCATTGGAAGCTTTCTGCGATTTGGCGGGTTTTATTGGATTGAATTGGACCAATAAAATGCCACTCTAAATTTAGGTTAGAATGTTGTTCTGAAAAGTGTTTTACTTTATCTACACCTTCTTGAACATAGTTTTCACCAAAGGCAACTTGTCCTCCGAGTGCGGCTTCTAGAATCGCATCAATAGGTTTAGTTTTGCTGACGGCTAAAAGTTGCACGGACTCTGGAGCTCGTCCGCACTTTTGCTCAGCACTACGAATCTGTGAGGTGATTTGTTCGATATTTTGTTGAATACTACTCATAGCTGACTTTACTTAAGGGAAAATAAATGGATATCACTGAGTTACTAGATTTTAGTGTAAAGCATAACGCGTCAGATCTACATCTTTCTGCGGGTGTATCTCCAATGGTACGTATAGATGGTGAAGTAAGGAAGCTTGGAATCCCAGCTTTGAGTCATGCTGATGTGCATCGTTTGGTTTTTGAGATCATGAGCGATTCACAGCGCGGCGAGTTTGAAGAAAAATTGGAAGTCGACTTCTCTTTTGAATTACCCAATGTTGGTCGCTTCCGTGTTAATGCGTTTAACCAAGCTCGTGGCTGCTCTGCTGTCTTTCGAACTATTCCTGTCGAAATCCCGACTTTAGATCAGTTAGGTGCACCTGAGATCTTCGAAAGGATTGCTAACTACGAAAAAGGCTTAGTGCTCGTTACTGGTCCAACTGGCTCTGGTAAATCAACGACTCTTGCGGCGATGGTTGATTACGTAAACCGTAATCACAACAAGCATATCCTGACGATTGAAGACCCGATTGAATTCGTTCACACCAATAATAAATGCTTAGTCAACCAGCGTGAAGTTCACCGTGATACTCACAGTTTTAAAGCGGCACTGCGCAGTGCGTTACGTGAAGACCCGGACGTGATTCTTGTTGGTGAGCTTCGTGACCAAGAGACGATTAGCTTAGCGTTAACCGCAGCAGAAACGGGTCATTTAGTGTTTGGTACTCTGCACACCAGTTCTGCGGCAAAAACTATCGACCGTATTATCGATGTGTTCCCAGGTAGCGACAAAGATATGGTTCGTTCGATGTTGTCTGAATCACTGCGATCGGTGATAGCTCAGAAGCTTCTAAAGCGTGTTGGTGGTGGTCGTGTGGCGTGTCATGAAATCATGATGGCAACACCTGCGATCAGAAACTTGATTCGTGAAGATAAGGTTGCGCAGATGTACTCGATCATTCAAACGGGCGCAGCGCACGGCATGCAGACCATGGAACAAAATGCGAAGCAGCTGATGGCACAAGGCTTGGTTGATTCGGAAGAGGTCGAGAAAAAGATCGAAATTGAAACCTCAATGTTTTAATCAAGGTGGACACAATGGAATTGAATCAAATCCTTGAGGGAATGCTTTCTCAAAAGGCATCGGATCTTTATATCACGGTCGATGCGCCAATCCTGTTTCGTGTGGATGGTGAATTACGCCCCCAAGGAGAGAAGCTGAATGCGGCTCAAGTTGCTCAATTACTTGATGCGATGATGGAACAAGACCGACGTGATGAATATCAGCAAACGCGTGAGGCTAATTTTGCGATTGTGCGTGACTTTGGTCGTTTTCGTGTCAGTGCATTCTTTCAGCGAGAGCTGCCTGGAGCGGTCATTCGACGTATCGAGACTAACATCCCAACCTTTGAGCAACTAAAGCTTCCTGATGTACTACAAGACCTTTCAATCGCTAAGCGCGGACTTGTGCTGGTGGTTGGTTCAACAGGTTCTGGTAAATCGACCTCGATGGCTGCAATGACAGGCTATCGTAACACCAATCGCTCGGGGCATATTTTGACGGTTGAAGATCCGATTGAATTCGTACACGAACATAAAAAGTGCATCGTGACGCAACGTGAGGTTGGGCTCGACACCGAGAGTTACGAAGTTGCACTTAAGAACTCGTTACGCCAAGCACCAGATATGATTTTGATTGGCGAAATCCGGAGCCGTGAAACCATGGAATACGCGATGACCTTTGCTGAAACGGGTCATTTGTGTATGGCAACCTTGCACGCCAATAACGCTAACCAAGCGTTAGAACGTATTCTCCACTTGGTGCCGAAAGAACAGAAAGAGCAGTTCTTGTTTGACTTATCGATGAACTTACGTGGTGTCGTCGCTCAGCAACTCATTCGCGATAAGAATGGCAGCGGGCGTCATGGGGTATTCGAGATTCTGCTGAATAGCCCTCGTGTGTCTGACTTGATTCGTCGTGGTGAACTACACGAACTGAAAGCAACCATGGCTAAATCGAAAGAAATTGGTATGCAGACTTTTGACCAAGCTTTGTATGATTTAGTGATAGCAGGCAAGATCAGTGAAGAGGATGCGTTCCACAGTGCCGATTCTGCTAATGACTTGCGCTTAATGCTCAAAACCAGACGTGGTGATGATGACTACGGAACTGGGGCGTTGGCTGGTGTTAAAATTGATATGGGTTAGAAGCTACAGGCTTTAACGAAGAACGCCTGAGTTTAAAAACTCAGGCGTTTGAAGATACTTAATTATTATTCAGCGAACCGTGTTCTCGACGGCTGTCATCGTAATATTTGTTGCCGCTAGTGAAGCTAGAATTGGTTTTACCATCATTCATATACCCAGCACTGCTAGACCCTGTTGAGCTGCATGCTGAAATGGTTAGAGCGGCGAAGATTGCTAGAAAAATTTTCATGTGAACTCCCACTTACCTATTAATGAATTGCTTCGACATTACGTCGTAATATCATTATAGGATCACAACGGAGTTTAATCTTTGAGCTCTTAATTTTCGTTATGAATATTGTGCTTCAAACCAGCTCTCTAAAATGACGACTGCAGACTGGTTATCGACATTGCCTTTGCTTAGCGCTTTATAACCACCCATTTCAAAAAGGTCGGCTCTTGCTTCTGTGGTCGATAGTCTTTCATCATGTAGTTCAACATCGACACCAAAACGTCCTTTAAGACGGTTAGCGAACTTCTTTGCTCTGGGTGTGATGGTTGCTAAGTCTTTACCATGAAGGTCGGTAGGAAGGCCGACTACAATCAAGTTCGGTTGCCACTCCTTTATTTGCTTTTCGATGTCGTCCCAATTTGGGATACCATCTTTGGCTTTAAAAGCTTTTAGAGGACTTGCGGTGCCCGTGATTTCTTGTCCTATCGCACTGCCGATACTTTTTGTACCGTAGTCAAATGCCATAATTGTTCGTGACATGGGGTTTCCAAATTTATCTGTGTTTGAGAGTGGTTGCTGATTTGAGCTAGGCGTGACCAGCGTCTGCTGAAAGCTGAGCCGCATTTATGCCTAACATCTGTACAGCGACTTTCCAGCGGTCAGAAATCGGTGTATCGAAGATGACCTTCGGATCGGCTTCAACGGTTAACCATGAGTTCTCGGTCAGTTCGGTTTCCAGTTGTCCCGGTTCCCATCCTGCATAACCAAGTGCGACTAGATAATTCATCGGCTCATCTTCTGTGCCCAACACCATCAAGATATCTTTTGAGGTTGTTACCGAGATTTGGTCTGTCATGTTGATGCTGGATTGATAGCTGCCTTTAGGTTTGTGCAAAATAAACCCACGGTCTTCTGCGACCGGCCCACCGTTTAATACCGGCTTATCAAGACTTGCTTGATTGGATTTCGGCTGTTCAGAATCAACCTCAACTTGTTTAAGCATGCTGCCAACAGTGACATCGATAGGGGCGTTGATCATTAAGCCCATCGCACCTTCGTCGTTATGTTCACAAAGGTAAATTACCGAATTTTGAAAGTAGGGGTCTTTCATTCCGGGCATAGCAACCAGAAAGTGGTTCGTTAAATTCATAGAGCCTCCTGCCAGTGTGTTCCCAGTAAAGGAAAAAGAGCGGCGTGAAGCCGCTCATTGATTCTGTGCCGTTTGCGAATAGCTAAGGCTTTCTTTAGTTTAGGCTATTTAGCGTTAACGCGACGCTCGATTGCGTCCATTAATTTACCTGTTACCGAAATATCAAAAGCAGCTTCAATTTCACGGATACAAGTGGGGCTAGTCACGTTGATTTCTGTCAGCTTGTCACCGATAACATCAAGTCCGACAAAGATTAAGCCTTTTTCTTTTAGTGAAGGAGCTACTGCTCGTGCGATAGCCCAGTCTGTTTCACTCAACGGACGAGCTTCCCCTGTACCACCAGCAGCTAGGTTGCCTCGAGTTTCCCCTTTAGCCGGGATACGTGCTAGGCAGTAAGGCATTGGCTCACCGTCAACGACAAGAATACGCTTATCACCATTGCTGATGTCAGGAACAAAAGTCTGTGCCATTGCGTAGTTTTGACCGTGGTTCGTCAATGTTTCAATGATCACTGATACGTTTGGATCGCCTTCCTTCACGCGGAAGATTGACGCACCACCCATACCATCAAGTGGTTTAAGGATCACATCACCGTGCTTCTCACGGAACTCTTTAATCTTTTCCGCTTTACGAGTCACGATGGTTGTCGGTGTTAGTTCTGGGAACCAAGCCGTGAACAACTTCTCGTTACAATCACGTAGGCTTTGTGGTTTGTTTACGATCAGTGCGCCGTTCTCTTCAGCACGCTCAAGAATGTAAGTCGCGTAAATGTATTCAGTATCAAATGGAGGATCTTTACGCATTAATACTGCATCTAAATCAGATAGCGCGATTGTCTGTTCTGACTTGAATTCGTACCAACCGTTTGGATCTTCTTTTAGTTCTACAACCTTAGTGTCAGCAATGGCTACGCCTTGATCTAAGTGTAGATCATCCATTTCCATGTAATGGATTTCGTAACCACGACGCTGAGCTTCAAGCATCATGGCAAAGCTAGAGTCTTTTTTGATGTTAATGGATGAAATTGGATCCATTACGATGCCAAGTTTGATCATTTTTTTCTCCTAGCCTAGA
Organism: Vibrio sp. OPT18; assembly: GCF_015163615.1. Taxonomy (NCBI): domain Bacteria; kingdom Pseudomonadati; phylum Pseudomonadota; class Gammaproteobacteria; order Vibrionales; family Vibrionaceae; genus Vibrio; species Vibrio sp. OPT18. The sequence goes on along the minus strand of NZ_JADDYK010000060.1, from coordinate 417,670 downwards.
TCGCCAAAGCGGACTTGTAAGGCAGTAATTGCGGTTAGAGCAGCTGTCTCGGTACGAAGTACACGTGGGCCGAGTAGCGTCTCTTCAAATTTGTATTGTTCAGTCATGCCGATTTCTTCAGCCGACAAGCCACCTTCAGGACCAATCAATAGGCGCACCTTGCTGATAGGTTCTGGAAGGGTGTTAATTGAGTACTTTGCACGAGGGTGTAGGTTTAGCTTTAGTGCTTCGCTTGGTTCGCTGCACCACTCTTCAAGCTGCATAATTGGGCGAATGACAGGAACCGTATTGCGGCCACACTGTTCACACGCCGCGATAGCAATCTTTTGCCACTGTGCGAGTTTTTTCTCGAAGCGTTTTGTATCAAGCTTAACGCCACAGCGCTCTGAAATTAGAGGGGTAATGGTGTTCACACCAAGCTCAACCGATTTCTGAATCGTGAACTCCATTTTGTCACCACGTGAAATCACTTGGCCTAAATGTAAGTCTAACGGAGATTCGCTGCTGCGTTCGATGCGTTCAGAAACATTAACGGTGACATTTTTCTTTGATACTTCAGCTATCGTCGCAGGGAATTCAGCGCCACTGCCATCAAATAGAAGGACTTCTTGACCTTCTTTCATGCGAAGGACACGACCAACATGACCCGCGGCATCTTCGCCTAAAGCGAGTGAACCTAACTGATGAATGCGTTCTGGGTGATGGATACGAGGGATTCTCATGCTGGTAAACCTATAAATATGTTCATTTGGGTATTTTGTCTCTGCCTAACATGGATGCTTTTAGTTGAAAAAACAAGGGTAGAGCAAGAGTTTCAGGGGCAATTCTGAAACTCTTGTTTGAGATAGTTAGGAATGTTGATTGTACGAGCGACGTTATTTACAAGCAGGGTAAACAAATGGGTTGTGATTACCTTGGATGGCAAAGATTCGCTCATCACGAGTACACTCCCACTTGTCGACAGGAAATTGCTTGTTCCACGCCATCATCAGGTTGGTTTGTTGTTTAGATAGCTTGAAACCATATTCTTGGCTCATGTAAAGATAGGTACGCGCGATAGAGCCTTTTGCTCTGTCTGGCGGCATAACCTTACGCTGCTTGAAGTTGACCTGCATTTCACACTGGCCATAGCTCACGCCATCCATGCCATTCCACTGACTGAAATTGTAGTTGGAGCGATCACCGTTAACCTCGCCAATGGCCGGAGTTAGGTTGTGAAGATCGGCTTCCATGGATTTGAATACTTTGTCATTGCGAGTACAGTTCTTGCGCCCGCCATCTTGCCAGCACTGACGCTGGTGGCCAAATTGCCAAGCTGGAACCACGTGTTCCCACTCAATTCGACTCGCTCGCTTTTGTTGTTTTCGGACTTGATAACCACAGCCATCAAGGTCGGGAATGCCTTTCTTTTTGTCCTTCCATGTAATGTCACAGCCACAATAAAATGAAGTCGGATGGTCGAGATAAATCTTCACCGCTTCTCTTTTTGCTTTGGAAAATGAGCTCGGTGGTGCGGCGAAAACGCTTTGGGTTACCAGTAGGCCCAATACTATTGTTAAGTAAAAAGATACAGGTAGGCCAAATGCTTTAAAGGTGAGTTTTTGCATAGAAAAAGACTGATAAAAGTATGATAAACATCAGTCTAGCACTCAAATATTAGATCTCTCTGTTAGATTTATTCTATCGAGTAAATCAACCTCTCACTAGCTTAGCTGAGTTCCCGTAAAAGCTAAGGTTTGTTGGCACAATTGGCAGCGGTAGGTCGATTGATTTCGAAGTACTTTGTTGTGTCGTCTGATTGATAATGGGTAGGTGGTGCACTCACATCGATATTCAAAGGTTTTCCCTTGAACTGACGCGATTTCAAAGCTGTGAGTTGTTCTGGCTGGCACGTTGAATACTTTTTCCATCACGTATTTCCACTCGTTTCCGTGAGGCCTAACACGTCCGAAAACCTGATGCGTGATCAGGTGTGCGAGTTCATGCGGCACAACCTCGTTGATGAAGGCGTCTTCATTTTCAGCGAATAGTACGTGATTGAGCTTAATTTCGTTGAGCTGAAGGTAGGCCTTTCCCGCCGCTTTGCCTCTTAACTTGAAGGTGATAATTGGATGCGGAAATTCACGAGAGAAATGTTGATTTGCGATAGCTAGGCACTCGGCCAATTTCTTATTTGCTCGATGTTGTTGCGGGGTGTAAGACAAACGTTGTTAACTCCAAATAAAAGGCCTCAGCGTTTAAGCTAAGGCCTCATCATAACATTGCTCGTTAATATGGCGATTATTTATAGATGGTGATTCTTCTTAATGATCTCGTGATAAGCGTGCCATGTACCATAGCCAAGTAGCGGCATGGTGACGATCATTCCGATGCCGTAGGTAGCAAAACCCACCAGAATACCGGCACAAATAATACTCGCCCATACCACCATCGCAGGGATGTTCGATTTCACAGCATTAAAGCTAGTGAAAATCGCACTCATCACATCGACGCGTCTCTCCATCATTAACGGAATTGAAAATGCTGAGATGCTAAATATGAGGCTTGCGATAACAAAACCAATCACAGAACCAGTAATTAAGAAGGGAGCGAACTCAGCTAACGGTGCGCCTTGCACTGAAGGGTAGAGCGCGTGCAATAACGCAGCGATACGCATCCAGAATATCATCGCAACCATCAATACAATCGCAAAGGCCCATTGGTGGGTGGAGTTGCGAGTAATGGCTTTCATCGAGTGCAGTAGGCTGGCGTTGTGTCCTTTTTCTCTTTCCCAAGCTGCGTCGTACAAGCCTAGGGCAAGAAACGGCCCTATCAGCATGTACACGATCAGGCTTGGCATTACGACCAAGTGTGTTCCTTGCCATTGGACAAGTTGAACAATGGCGATTGCCGCTCCCATAAAGCACAAACCGTAGAATGCGCTAATTAATGGCATTCTTACTAAGTCATGCAGAGCAAGCGACAACCAATGAAAGGGTGCGGAAATACTGATTTGGTTGCAAGGAATGGTGCGAGCGTAATCCTTATCGCTGACCTTGTGTTTTTTATCGTTCAGTTCGGATGGGTGCGCGGTACGAGGCATAGATCCCCCTAGTTAAATAACGTCCTAGTTATAATTCCATAAGGCTCATCGATGTGGCTTGTGTGAGAGTTATGGTGTTGAGCTAAATTGCTCTTTGTCATCCCAGTTTTTGTTCTAGCGTGCATTTAACGAGCGTTATCAGACTGAATTAATTTAAGTTAAATGTGAGCTTGATCGCTTAGGAGTTACCTTAACTATTGTCAGTAGTGTTAGAAAACACAAATTATCGGCGGCTTTTTATACTTAGTGGTTAACGGTAAAGAGGGGCGTTAGAGAAAGAAGTAGCGAGTGAAGGTTCGGTAAGTACATAAAAATAAAGCCCTTACTAAGCAGTAAGGGCTTTAAAGAAACAAATCGCAGTGGCTAAATTATTTTAGGCCAGCGAAGTCTGCAAGGATTGCTGCTTTGTCAGTCGCTTCCCAAGGGAATTCTTCACGACCGAAGTGACCGTATGCCGCAGTCTGCTTGTAGATAGGCTGAAGAAGGTTCAGCATCTCTTGAAGACCGTATGGACGTAGGTCGAAGTTTTGACGAACTGCTTCGATGATGATTTCGTGCGCTACTTTTTCAGTACCAAACGTTTCAACCATGATAGATGTTGGATCAGCAACACCGATAGCGTAAGACAGTTGAATCTCACAACGGTCAGCCATGCCAGCAGCAACGATGTTTTTCGCAACGTAACGAGCCGCGTAAGCTGCAGAACGGTCAACTTTTGATGGATCTTTACCAGAGAATGCACCGCCACCGTGACGAGCTGCGCCGCCGTAGGTATCAACGATGATCTTACGACCTGTTAGACCACAGTCACCCATTGGGCCACCGATTACGAAACGGCCTGTTGGGTTGATGAAGAAGTTAGTGTCTTTGTTGATCCACTCAGCAGGAAGTACTGGCTTGATGATCTCTTCCATTACTGCTTCACGTAGGTCAGGTGTTGTTACTGAATCGCAGTGTTGAGTCGAAAGAACAACAGCGTCGATACCAACGATCTTACCTTGGTCGTATTGGAACGTAACTTGAGATTTCGCATCAGGGCGAAGGAAGTCAAGTTTGCCGCTCTTACGTACTTCAGCTTGCTTCTTAACAAGAAGGTGAGAGTAAGTAATTGGAGCTGGCATTAGGATTGGAGTTTCGTTAGTCGCGTAACCAAACATGATGCCTTGGTCGCCTGCGCCTTGCTCTTTAGGGTCTTCTTTATCAACACCTTGGTTGATGTCTGGAGATTGCTTACCGATTGTATTTAGAACAGCACAAGAGTCAGCGTCAAAGCCCATATCAGAATGAACGTAACCAATTTCACGAACTGTTTCACGAGTGATCTCTTCGATATCAACCCATGCAGACGTTGTTACTTCACCGCCAACCATAACCATGCCGGTTTTTACGTAAGTCTCACAAGCAACACGTGCTTTTGGATCTTGTTCCAAGATGGCATCAAGAACAGCATCAGAGATTTGGTCTGCAATTTTATCTGGATGGCCTTCTGAAACAGATTCAGAAGTGAATAGGTGCTTAGCCATGAGAGCTCCACTTTTAGGTTTTGGTGTAAATAGTTTTATGGCGTCGCAAGCTATGAAGCGCCGCCATTAAATACAGTATATTTTGTAGGTGTTTCTACATCTAGACGGCTATTCTAAATTCCAGCGGTCGAATTACAAGCTCTTTTTTATGATATGTCATAACTAAACGTTTGCGTATCGTTTGAGATAAGCCGTTGCTAAGTGATGTAAATGTTCGAAAATTGCGAAAAATGACCGTTAAAATGCCAGTAAAACGTTTGCAGTCGCAATAGTCGTTTGAGAGAATACCCACGCTAATAAAAATGAAAACTTTAGCAATTATCTCTTTTTTAAATCGCTTATGTATCCAGGAGCAGACATGCCTTCTCGTAAAGATCTAGCCAATGCAATCCGCGCACTTAGCATGGACGGTGTTCAACAAGCAAATTCAGGCCACCCAGGCGCACCTATGGGTATGGCTGACATCGCTGAAGTTCTTTGGCGTGGCCACTTGAACCACAACCCAGCAAACCCAGAGTGGGCTGACCGCGACCGTTTTATCTTGTCTAACGGCCATGGTTCAATGTTGATTTACTCTCTGCTTCACCTTGCAGGTTACGAGCTTTCAATTGAAGACCTGAAAAACTTCCGTCAATTGCACTCTAAGACTCCAGGTCACCCAGAGTACGGTTACGCTCCTGGTATCGAGACAACGACTGGTCCTCTAGGTCAAGGCATCACTAACGCTGTTGGTATGGCGATGGCTGAGAAAGCGCTTGCTGCTCAGTTCAACAAAGAAGGGCACGACATCGTAGACCACTACACTTATGCATTCATGGGTGATGGCTGTCTGATGGAAGGTATCTCTCACGAAGCATGTTCGCTAGCAGGTACGCTTGGTCTTGGTAAGCTGGTTGCTTTCTGGGATGACAACGGTATCTCTATCGATGGTGAAGTTGAAGGTTGGTTCTCTGACGATACACCTAAGCGTTTTGAAGCTTACGGCTGGCATGTAATCCCAGCAGTAGATGGTCACGACTCTGACGCTATCAACGCAGCAATTGAAGCGGCTAAAGCGGACCCTCGCCCTACACTTATCTGTACTAAAACTATCATCGGTTTTGGTTCTCCAAACAAAGCAGGTACGCACGACTGTCACGGTGCTCCACTAGGTGCTGATGAAATCACAGCAACTAAAGCGGCACTGGGTTGGGAACACGGTCCTTTTGAAATCCCTGCGGATATTGCAGCTGAGTGGAATGCAAAAGAAGCAGGCGCAGCGAAAGAAGCAGCGTGGAATGCTAAGTTTGACGCATACGCAGCGGCTTACCCTGAGCTAGCAGCAGAATTCAAACGTCGTACTAACGGCGAGCTTCCAGCTGAGTGGGAAGAGAAAGCAAACGCAATCATTGCTGATCTTCAAGCTAACCCAGCAAACATCGCTTCACGTAAAGCATCTCAAAACGCACTAGAAGCGTTTGGTCAAATGCTTCCAGAATTCATGGGTGGCTCTGCTGACCTTGCGCCTTCTAACCTAACTATGTGGTCTGGTTCTAAGTCTCTTGAAGCAACTGACTTCTCTGGTAACTACATCCACTACGGTGTACGTGAATTCGGTATGACGGCTATCATGAACGGTATCGCTCTGCACGGTGGTTTCGTACCATACGGCGCAACGTTCCTAATGTTCATGGAATACGCTCGTAACGCAATGCGTATGGCTGCTCTGATGAAAGTTCAGAACATCCAAGTTTACACGCACGACTCTATCGGCCTAGGCGAAGATGGCCCTACTCACCAACCGGTTGAGCAGATCGCTTCTCTACGTCTGACTCCAAACATGAGCACATGGCGCCCATGTGACCAAGTTGAATCAGCAGTTGCTTGGAAACTGGCTATTGAGCGTAAAGATGGTCCTTCATCTTTAATCTTCTCTCGTCAAAACCTTGCACAACAAGATCGTAACGCTGAGCAAGTAGCTAACATCGCTAAGGGTGGTTACATCCTGAAAGATTGTGCTGGTAAGCCAGAGCTAATCATCATTGCAACGGGTTCTGAAGTTGAGCTTGCAGTTGAAGCTGCTGCACAACTAACCGCTGAAGGTAAAGCAGTACGCGTAGTATCTATGCCTGCAACTGACGCGTTCGACAAGCAAGATGCTGAATACCGTGAGTCTGTACTTCCATCTGATGTAACTGCACGTATCGCAGTAGAAGCTGGCATCGCTGACTTCTGGTACAAGTACGTTGGTTTCGGTGGCAAGATTATCGGTATGACAACGTTCGGCGAATCTGCACCAGCAGGTGAGCTATTCAAGATGTTCGGTTTCACTACTGAAAACGTAGTAAACACAGCGAAAGAGCTTCTTGCTTAATCATTGATTGCTAGCTTAGTGCTAACAATGAAATGAATAAAAAAACCGAGCGCTGAGCTCGGTTTTTTGTCTCTGGGATTTGTTTCTCCTAGACTCATCTCTATAAGCAACAGATCAATCTGTCATGAACAAGCTGAGTTATTCAAGTAATGCCTTTTGGGTAGGATTCAGTTATCATCTGTTGCACGAAATTTTGGTTAGATGTACGGAACTATGCTAAAAGTCGCGATAAATGGATTTGGACGAATAGGGCGTAATGTATTGCGCGCTGTCTATGAAAGTGGCAAAAGCCAACAAATCAAAGTAGTAGCTGTCAATGAGCTTGCTCAGCCTGACGCTATGGCTCACCTATTGCAGTACGACACCAGTCACGGCCGCTTCGGTAAGAAAATCTCTAACGATCAAGAGCACATCTATGTCCATCATGGCATTGGTGCTGAAGACAAGGGCGAGTTTGATACCATTCGTATCTTACATCTTGCTGATATTGATCTGTTGCCTTGGCGTGACCTTGAGGTGGATATTGTTCTCGACTGTACCGGTGTTTATGGTTGCCGAGATGACGGCCTCGCGCACATCGCTGCAGGGGCAAAAAAGGTACTGTTTTCTCACCCAGGTGCCAATGACCTCGATAACACCATTATCTATGGTGTGAATCACGATACCATCGAAGCGGACCACCGAATCGTTTCCAATGGTTCATGCACCACCAACTGTATTGTCCCTATCATTAAGGTTCTTGATGACGCCTTTGGCATTGAGTCCGGTACGATTACGACTATTCACTCTTCAATGAATGATCAACAAGTTATCGATGCGTATCACAGCGACTTGCGTCGTACTCGAGCAGCAAGCCAATCGATCATTCCTGTCGATACCAAGTTGCATAAAGGTATTGAAAGAATCTTCCCGAAATTTTCCAACAAATTTGAAGCTATATCTGTGCGTGTGCCGACGGTAAACGTAACAGCGATGGATTTAAGTGTCACAATTAATGCAAATGTGAAAGTTAATGACGTAAATCAAACCATTGTTAATGCATCCCAGTGTACATTACACAATATAGTTGACTATACTGAAGCGCCGCTCGTTTCCATCGACTTTAATCACGATCCCCATAGCGCAATCGTTGATGGTTCACAAACGCGAGTGAGCAACGGCCACTTAGTTAAAATGCTAGTGTGGTGTGATAATGAATGGGGCTTTGCGAACCGAATGCTGGATACGGTTCTTGCAATGCAAGCTTCTGAAGGCAAGAAGTAAGACCTAGAAGCAAATGTGCGGATTATTTATTTTTTAGCTTGAAATAAATATTAAGAGTCCACATATTATTAGTAGTGAAAGAATTACCAGTTGAATAATTTATAGGCTTAGCAGGGTTGCTGAGTTTCCAAAACTTTATATTTATTTAAATTTGAGAGGACAAATCATGTCTGTGATCAAGATGACTGACCTGGAACTTGCAGGTAAACGCGTATTTATCCGTGCTGACCTAAACGTACCAGTAAAAGACGGTAAAGTAACTTCAGATGCACGTATCCTTGCATCTCTACCAACTATCAAACTTTGCCTAGAAGCTGGCGCAAAGGTAATGGTTACTTCTCACCTTGGTCGTCCTACTGAAGGCGAATACAACGAAGAGTTCTCTCTAGCTCCTGTAGTTAACTACCTAAACGACGCACTAGACTGCGAAGTTAAACTAGCTAAAGATTACGTAAACGGCCTAGAGCTAAACGCTGGTGAACTTGTTGTTCTTGAAAACGTTCGCTTTAACAAAGGCGAGAAGAAGAACGAAGAAGCACTTTCTAAGCAATACGCTGCACTATGTGACATCTTCGTAATGGATGCATTCGGTACAGCTCACCGTGCTCAAGCTTCTACACACGGCGTTGGTACTTATGCTCCTGTAGCATGTGCTGGCCCTCTTCTAGCTGCTGAGCTTGAAGCGCTTGGTAAAGCAATGGACAACCCAGCTCGCCCACTAGTGGCTATCGTTGGTGGTTCTAAGGTTTCTACTAAACTAACCGTTCTAGAATCTCTTTCTAAAATTGCTGACCAGCTTGTTGTTGGTGGTGGTATCGCGAACACATTCATCGCTGCTGAAGGTCACAACGTAGGTAAGTCTCTATACGAAGCTGACCTAGTTGAAACGGCTCAAAAGCTAATGAAAGAGTGTGCTATCCCAGTAGCGACTGACGTTGCATGTGCTAAAGCATTCGACGAAAACGCAGAAGCTGAAATCAAGCACGTTTCTGAAGTTCAAGACGACGACATGATCTTCGACCTTGGTCCAGATTCAACTGCGGCACTAGCTGAAATCATCGGCAACGCTAAAACAATCCTTTGGAACGGCCCTGTAGGCGTATTCGAATTCAAGAACTTCGAAGCGGGTACAGCTGGTATCTCTAAAGCAATCGCTGAGTCTGCAGGTTTCTCTGTAGCAGGTGGTGGTGACACGCTAGCAGCTATCGACAAGTTCGGTATCAAAGCTGACGTTTCTTACATCTCTACTGGCGGTGGCGCTTTCCTTGAATTCGTTGAAGGTAAAGTACTTCCTGCAGTAGCAATGCTTGAAGAGCGTGCTAAAGCATAATTGATTTAGAAAGGCGAGATGTGAATCTCGCCTTTTAACGTTTGCTGCATATCACACTTTTTTGCTAGAATGGCATAAGTTGTGAGCAAACGATTGCAAGTTTTTAAACTTAAGTTTTTTAATCTTAAAACGATAGAATAAATAGGACTATTTCCATGTCTAAGATCTTCGATTTTGTAAAACCTGGTGTGATTTCTGGCGATGACGTACAGAAAGTATTTGAAGTAGCAAAAGAAAACAAATTTGCTCTTCCTGCTGTAAACGTTGTTGGTACTGACTCTGTAAACGCAGTACTAGAAGCAGCTGCTAAAGTTAAAGCTCCAGTAGTTGTTCAGTTCTCTAACGGCGGCGCTGCATTCTTCGCAGGTAAAGGCGTTAAACTTGAAGGTCAAGGCGCACAAGTTCTTGGCGCTGTAGCTGGTGCAAAATACGTACACGCTGTAGCTGAAGCTTACGGTGTTCCAGTTATCCTGCACACTGACCACGCTGCTAAGAAACTTCTTCCATGGATCGACGGTCTACTAGACGCTGGTGAAGAGTTCTTCGCACAAACTGGTAAGCCTTTATTCTCTTCTCACATGCTAGACCTTTCTGAAGAGTCTCTAGAAGAGAACATCGAAACATGTGCTAAGTACCTAGAGCGCATGGCTAAAATGAACATGACAATCGAGATCGAACTTGGTTGTACTGGTGGTGAAGAAGACGGCGTTGATAACTCTGATATGGACGCATCTGAGCTTTACACTTCTCCAGAAGACGTAGCATACGCTTACGAGAAACTAATGGCTGTTAGCCCACGTTTCACTATCGCTGCATCTTTCGGTAACGTACACGGTGTTTACCAAGCTGGTAACGTTGTACTTACTCCAACTATCCTACGTGATTCTCAAGCATACTGTGCAGAGAAGTTCGGTATCGCACCTAACGCTCTAAACTTCGTATTCCACGGTGGTTCTGGTTCTTCTGAAGCAGAAATCCAAGAGTCTATCGGCTACGGTGTTATCAAAATGAACATCGATACTGATACACAGTGGGCAACTTGGGACGGTATCCGTCAGTACTCTGCTGACAACTTCGATTTCCTACAAGGTCAAATCGGCAACCCAACTGGCGAAGCTGCTCCAAACAAGAAGTACTACGATCCACGCGTATGGCTACGTGCTGGTCAAGCTTCAATGGTTGCTCGTCTAGAGAAAGCATTTGCTGACCTTAACGCTGTAGACGTACTATAATTCTTTGAATTAAGTACTCTTTAAGTTTTAAAAACCCGCTCATCGAGCGGGTTTTTTTATGTCTGATAAAAACTTGTATTAAATATGTGAAAAACCTAGCCTACGGTGAATAAATTTCGTAGTCTTTTAGTTATCGGTATTTGTGTTTATCGGTAAGTTTTAGTAATTCAAAAGCTTACATAAATATGACTTTGCAATCTGTCAAAGATAGGATATCGTGCCGAAAAACTGAACTTGGTTCAGTTTATAAAAAGGACTTGGCTTTAATTTACTTTGAACACAATGACTTAACGGTCATTAAACTGTTTATTATATTGCAGAGTAAATTAGGCTTAAGGCAGTTTAGCCCATAGCATATTATATAGAGGATGCACATTATGGCTGATAGTTCGACAGCGATTGAGACTCCACTTGTGGATGGTTTGTCTCAAGCAGAGCAGTGGTTAACAAATAATTCAGATTTATTTATCCAATATGGCGTAAATATCATTTCAGCACTGATAATTCTATTTATTGGTAACCTTATTGTTAAAGCAGTAGCGAATAGCGTGTCTAAGGTTCTTCAGAAGAAGAAAATGGACCGAGCGGTTGTGGAATTTATTCACGGCTTAGTTCGCTACCTATTGTTTGTTATTGTTTTAATTGCTGCACTAGGTCGTTTAGGTGTTCAAACGGCATCTGTAGTTGCTGTTATTGGTGCGGCTGGTTTAGCGGTAGGCTTAGCGTTACAAGGCTCACTATCTAACTTTGCTGCTGGTGTACTTATCGTTGCATTCCGTCCATTTAAGTCTGGTGACTATGTGGAAATTGGTGGTGTAGCAGGTTCAGTGGATTCAATTCAGATCTTCCAAACTGTTCTAACAACGCCAGATAACAAAATGGTAGTGGTACCAAACGGTAGCGTTATTGGTAGCCCAATTACTAACTACTCTCGTCATGACACACGTCGTATCGACCTAATGATCGGTGTTTCTTACGGCGCTGATCTGCAAAAGACCAAAGAACTTCTGACTAAGATCTGTGAATCTGACGAGCGCGTGTTGAAAGAACCAGGCGTTCAAGTTGGTGTTCACACGCTAGCGGACTCTTCAGTAAACTTTGTTGTTCGCCCATGGGTTAACACAGCAGAGTACTGGGATGTGTATTTTGACCTTATGCAAGCAATCAAAGAAGGCTTGGATAACGAAGGTATCGAAATTCCATTCCCGCAAATGGATGTACACATGAATAAAGTAGAAGCTTAATTTTTAGTTAGTTTTTATAGCTATAAGCTTTTATAAGGAAAGGCGGATAACTTAGGTTATCCGCCTTTTTTGTTGGTTTCATGAAGCTAAATAGATTTACCAGTATTGCTCAATCAGTCCATTGGTAAGCACTGCTGCAATGGCGAACATCATGGTTGCTACTGCGATATCAATGCCTTTCTTAACCTTAGGTTTAGATAGCGTCGGGCCTAGCTTTGCAGCGCCCAGTGACAAGGAGTAAAACCAGACGAACGAAGCCAGTATAGTCCCCATAGCAAACGCAATTCTGTCGTTGCCTTCAAATTGCCCACCAATCGAACCAAGAATTACCACGGTATCCAAATAGAGGTGTGGGTTTAATACTGTTACTGCCAATGCCCCTAAAATAACGGTGCGCTTGCCACGCGCCAATATCTCACCTTTCGATTCATCACTGGTGCGCACTTTGAATGCACTGCGTAGTGATAGCAAACCATACACAGTCAGAAAAGCGATGCCACCTAATGTTACGGAGGTCAGTAGTAATTCATTTTGCGACAAGATCGCTCCGCCGCCAAAAATACCTAATGAGATAAACAGAGTATCGAGCAGGCTACAAATCGTTGCTGTCGTTAAATGATGATTGCGTTTTATCCCTTGATTTAGGACGTACGCATTCTGAGCGCCAATAGGGATAATCATACTTGCCCCTAGACCAAAACCTTGTAATAAAACCCAAAAACTCATTTTAACCTCCACTTATTTAACGATATTTACGTGCTATATGGCGAAGATACTCCGACCCTTCAAATAAGTATAATTAATGATTTTAATCCATTATTAGAGTTGCTAATGTGGTGGGGAGTTAGCTTAAAAAGGAAGCAAATTGATGCGCGGATTGGATTATAAATGGATAGAAGCACTGGATGCCGTAGTAAAACAACGTAGCTTCGAAAGGGCTGCTGAACAGTTATATATCTCCCAGTCGGCGGTATCTCAGCGCATCAAACAGCTGGAAAAGTGGTTGGCTCAGCCTGCCTTAGTGAGAGAAAGCCCGCCTAGGCCAACGCCTGCGGGTAAAAAATTACTGGGCTTATATCGTCGTGTTCGTTTGTTAGAGCACGAACTTGTGCCTGAGTTGATGAATGAAGAGGGAACTCAGCCACTATCGATATCCATAGCCACTAACGCTGATAGTTTGGCGACATGGCTGCTACCGGCTTTGTCGGATGTGATGAAATCTCGCCAAGTCGAGTTGAACCTCGCGATTCATGGTGAGTCGAGAACCATTGAAAAGATAAAAAGTGGCGAGGTGGCCGGTGCAATCAGTTTGGAGTCTCAAGCGATTCCTGGCTGCAGTGCTGACTATCTCGGTAGGATGGATTATGTGTGCGTGGCTAGCCCTGGCTTTCATCAGCGTTATTTCTCAGAGGGCGTAAACTACGCCACCTTAAGCAAAGCGCCTGCGGTTTCCTATGATCAATACGATGATCTGCATAAGAAGTTTCTGCATGATCATTTTAACGTCCCGAGAGACAGTGTGATCAATCATACAGTCGGCAGTTCAGAAGCATTTGTGCGCTTAGCGTTGTCGGGTGTCGCCTATTGCTTGATTCCTCGATTACAGATTATCGATGAGCTAGAGTCTGGTGATCTGATTGATATTACCCCTGGCTTCCTGCTGTCCTATCGCATCTATTGGCACCATTGGCAGCTCGAGAGTGGGGTATTAAAAGAGGTATCCCAAGCAATATTGAGTTTTGCTCACAATCACTTACCTCAGTAAACTGTTGGTTTTTTCATCGTCAAAGTTCTGTTAGAAGTGTGTGCTCTGGATTGGCTAAACGATAAATTGCTCTATGATGAAAGTACATTTGTTTAGCATAGGTCATACCTAATGAAGCTTGTACCAAAGATGTTAGCAACGTCTCTTACTCTTACTGCGGCGTTGAGTGCTGTGAGTTTTCCATCATTGGCTGACTCTCCATCCTTTCCTCATATTTCAACGACAGGCTATGGTGAAGTGATCGCTACACCTGATATGGCGACATTCTCTGTGAGAGTCGTGGAATCGACGATGACTGCTGAACAGGCTAAAAATACCGTTGATAAAGTCGTGACAGGCTTTCTAAACAAGCTGCATCAAGCAGGTGTTGATGAGGCGAGTGTTCACAGCTCGAACCTGTATTTATCTCCTCAATATCATTACCCGAAAGATGGCAAACCGGAACTGGTTGGCTACCGCGCCTCACGTAATGTGACCGTTCAAGTGACCGAGCTAGCTAATCTTAATGAGTACATGGATATTGCGATTGGAGAAGGCATTAATCAGATCGACAACATCCAACTGCAAGTTCGCGACCAAGCTAAGTATCAAGAGCAAGCGCGCTTAGAAGCAATTAAAGATGCGACATCAAAAGCTAAATCATTGGCGAGTGGTTTTGAGCGCGAGTTAGGTGATGTATGGCGCGTGGACTATAACGCCCAATCTTCTCAACCAGTACTCATGCGCTCAATGGCAATGGATGCAAGAACAGAATCGAACTCTTATGAAGACTCAACGATCACCATTCGTGATCGCGTCAATGTGATCTATCAGATCGAAGAGTAATGATAACGCTATAGAAGGTTTTTGATCATAGTGATCTAATTACCTACGATAGGCCAAATACTAAAAAGGCTCTCATAATGAGAGCCTTTTTTTATGCATTTTGAGTGCGATGATTAGTGAAGGAGACGAGCACGGATTGTGCCTTCGATCTCTTTCAGTTTAAGCAGTGCTTCTTCAGAGCGATCGGCTTCTACATCGATAACGACATAACCCATATCAGCCGCAGTCTGTAAGTACTGACCCGCGATGTTGATCCCTTCTTCAGCGAAGATGGTGTTGATCTGAGTTAGGATGCCTGGGCGGTTTTCGTGAATGTGTAATAAGCGAGACGTTCCAGTATGCAGTGGCAGTGATACCTCTGGGAAATTAACACTTGATAGCGTAGAGCCGTTATCAGAGTATTTTGCTAGCTTACCAGCCACTTCAACACCAATGTTCTCTTGTGCTTCTTGAGTTGAACCACCCACGTGAGGCGTTAGGATCACGTTATCGAACTGCATTAATGGAGACTCAAACGGGTCTGCATTGGTTTTTGGTTCTGTTGGGAAAACATCAATAGCCGCACCTGCAAGGTGACCAGATTCCAGAGCGCCACACAAAGCAGGAATATCGACTACCGTGCCACGAGCTGCGTTGATAAAGATAGAACCAGGCTTCATGCGCTCGAACTCTTCTTTACCCATCATGTCTTTTGTTTCGTTGGTTTCAGGTACATGCAAAGAGATTACGTCACACTTGTTCAGTAATTCCGTCATGGTATGAACTTGCGTTGCATTACCTAGAGACAGCTTGTTTTCAATGTCGTAGAAGTAAACACGCATGCCAAGGTTTTCAGCAATAATACCCAGTTGAGTACCGATGTGACCGTAGCCAATAATACCTAAACGCTTACCACGGGCTTCGTAAGAGTTGTCTGCACTCTTTTTCCAGATGCCACGGTGAGCAAGAGCGTTCTTTTCTGGAATGCCACGTAGTAGCAATAGAACCTGACCAAGGACGAGCTCAGCAACGCTTCGAGTGTTTGAGAACGGTGCGTTGAACACAGGGATACCGCGTTTTGCTGCTGCTTGAAGGTTGACTTGATTTGTACCAATACAGAAACAACCAACGGCAACCAGCTTTTCAGCTGCATCAATAACTTCTTGGGAGATGTTAGTGCGAGAACGAATACCAATGAAATGAGCATCTTTTACTGCTTCAAGAAGTTCATCTTCCGGTAGCGAGCCTTTATGGTACTCAATGTTTGTGTAACCAGCGGCTTGCAGTACTTCTACAGAAGAAGGGTGAAGACCTTCTAGAAGTAGAATTTTAATTTTTTCTTTTTCCAGTGAAACTTTGGCCATTGTTCTCGTCCTTAAAATGGAAAGGTTGGGCAAATGCGGCGCACGTGCTACAAAATGGCTGAAAGGGGAACAAATTCACCACTTTGTTAGGAGACAAACGTTTTCCCTGTGCGTCTTCTGAACAATAAAGTAACAAAAAAAAAATGTTTTGGGTAAGAAAATTACGGAATAAGACATAATTTTACAGCAATAAAGCAAAAAAAACGGCGTCCTAGGGCACCGTATGTAATGAAGTAACAGAAAAACTCAATCTTCTATTATTTATTCTTCGATTTTTGCACCTTCAGGCGTGCCAGTGATAACCACATCTGCACCACGGTGAGCGAACAGACCAACCGTTACCACACCAGCAATACCATTGATGATATCTTCTAGTTGTTTCGGGTTTTCGATCGCCATGCCGTACACATCTAGGATCACGTTGCCGTTATCGGTTGTGCAGCCTTCGCGGTAAACTGGGTCACCACCAAGCTTAACCAGTTCACGTGCCACGTATGAACGTGCCATTGGGATTACTTCAACAGGCAGTGGAAATTTACCCAACACATCAACTGCTTTAGTGCCGTCAACAATACACACAAACTTGTCAGAGATAGCTGCTACGATTTTTTCACGAGTCAAAGCCGCGCCGCCGCCTTTGATCATATCGCGTGAAGCGTTAATCTCGTCTGCGCCATCAACATAGATGTCTAGTTTGAATACGTCGTTGCACTCAAATACTTTGATTTCTAGTGCTTCTAGTTTTTCAGTAGAGGCTACAGAGCTTGAAACCGCACCTTTGATTTTGTCTTTCATTGTGCCAAGTGCGTCGATGAAGTGATTTACTGTAGAGCCAGTACCTACACCTACAATGCTGCCTTCTTCAACATATTGAAGTGCTGCCCAGCCCGCTGCTTTTTTCATTTCATCTTGAGTCATGCCATTCTCCTGAATAAGGTCTTGCGCTTTGAATTAATCGTTCGCGTATTGAAGTTAACGTTTATATATCGAGGTTAACGTTTGCGGCGCGATTATAGCGCTTTAATGGTTGTTTTCCCATTGCCAAGTTTTACTCGGAGTCACGATTTTAGGTAACGGAATGTCCCACTCTTCAATCGGTAGCGTATCAACATGTTGGCAATCATGAGCCAAACCAATAGGAGCTGCACCTTCGCCCGTCTCGAACCACTTTGCCAAGGTGCGATCGTAATATCCGCCGCCCATACCTAAACGATGGCCATGGGAGTCAAAGCCGACAAGGGGCGTAAGAATAAGGTCGAGTTGCTGACAAGGTTTAACCAGCATTTGATTGAGCTGAGGTTCGACAATACCGTACTTATTCAAGACCGTCGGTGTGGTTGGAGAGTAGTGCAGAAATAGCAGGTGTCCGGCAGAGAAAGGGTGCAATACTGGTAAATAAGTTTGCTTACCTTGCGTCCATAACCATTCGATTAAAGGTTGGGTATCGAGTTCGCCATCGATAGAGATATAGAGGGCAATATGCTGAGCTGACTGAATTTCATCAAGCTGCATGCACTGCTTAACTAAGTCGATACCGGATTGAGTTTGTTGGTCGCCAGATAAGGCATTGCGCTTGATACGGATCTGTTTGCGAAATTCGCTGCGTGTGAGCGTCTTCATAAGAAGGGATACCCCAAAGTGCCGTTGAGAATAGATGGCCCTTGAACCAGCGAGTTCAAGGCGGATCAGCAATGATTACCGTAGGCTTCTCGGTCGGGCCGAGCATGCTCAATAGCACTCAAGTACTAACCCTTAGGGATTGCTTATCGGCTCGGGGACGTGAATCCTCTGACAAACACTCCAGGGTAAATTTTGTGTACGCTATTGCTGTCCGTGCTTAACTTTACTGAGGACATCTGAAAGTGATGTCGTGAGCTGTTCCATTCGCTCGGTCAGTGCGTTTTGTTCATCATTTGCTTCAAACTTCTTGGTTTGTAATTCGTAGCAAATATTCAGAGCTGCGATAGTCAGCAGCTTCACTTCATTGGTTACCTTAGTACGTTCAGCCATCTCTTTCAATCGATTATCAAGATCGGCCGCCGCTGCAATCAATGACTCTTCTTGCCCTGGTGGACAATTCACTCGAGTCAGTTTTCCTAATATTTCAACGTCTACCGCTTGATTACTCATGATGGATGAACTCTTTAACGCGCTATTTTAAGGCTGTTGCCCTTCGCCATTTTTTGAGAAAGAAAAAGTGCAAGTACCGATGAGGAAGCAATCTCCTCTGAGGGAGAAACTATAGGTAAACCGCTATTAAGATTCAAGCTTTTCAGAGTGACTGTTTGTAAATGAGAGCTTGAGCACACAGTAATTCAGCAAATTGAACAATTGGTAGTCAGTCATCCTTCAATTGCTAGGGATCGACGCTTACCAGAATTGGGGTGAAGTGGTACGATTATACTATCGATATAAAGAATAACTGAGCGAGCTATCTGATGAGCGAAACTACTTTACCTGACTACCTAACGGTTGCGACTGAACTTCAATCGGCAAGTCTAGCCGTAACCCCTGCTGAGATGCATGGTTTATTAACGGGTATGTTAAGCGGAGGCTTAAACCTTGCAGATAAAAGCTGGCAACCACTTATCTTCGATTACACCAATGAAGGTATGGGCTGGCCAGATCGCGCGCTAACCCTAGCGGAAGCAACACTGAAAGTCACAACCAGTGAAATCACAGGCTCAGGCATGGAACTATCTATGCTACTGCCAGACGAAGATGCAAGCGCGAGCGTGTTTGATCTTGCTGATGGTGTGTCTGATTGGATTAACCATTTCATCTCTGGTTTGGGCCTTGTTGGCGCTCAATTGAACAAAGCATCTGAAGGCACGAAAGAAGCCTTGGCGGATCTTGAAGAGATGGCGAAGCTAGGCATTGACGAAGAAGATGATCTGGAAGAGCAAGCACAACTTCTAGAACACGTTATTGAGCACGTAAAAGCGTGTGCATTAACGATTCATGCTGAATTTGGTGCACGCCCATCTGAAGATGCGGCGCCAACCATTCACTAATCGTTTGTCGGTTTGAGGTTATGATGGCTCAATATGATGTTGTAATTGCTGGTGGCGCAATGGCGGGGGCAACTCTAGCTCTTGCTTTGAATCACCTAAGCCAAGGTTCGCTGTC
>NZ_JADDYK010000060.1:368182-398525 GCF_015163615.1 Vibrio sp. OPT18 | reverse complement strand
GATTGCAGTAGTGGAGCCTTATCAGGTTGATCATCAAGCTCACCCTGGGTTTGATTCTCGCTCGATCGCTTTGTCTTATGGCACGGTACAGATCCTAGATTCACTGCACTTGTGGCAATCTATCGCTCCGGTCGCGACCCCGATTAAAGATATCCATGTTTCGGATCGCGGGCATGCCGGAATGACAGACATCTACAGTGAAGAGCTTGCTGTAGATGCGCTTGGCTACGTGGTCGAGTTAGCGGATGTGGGTCGAATCTATCAGCAGAAACTTGAATCAGAAGCGGCAATTACCATGCTTTGTCCTGAGTCTGTTAGTAAAGTTGAACGTGAAGAAGCGTTGACCACGATTGAACTGACAAGTGGGCAAACTGTAACCACTAAGTTATTGGTTGCTGCTGACGGTGCAATCTCAACCTGTTGCCAACAGCTCAATATCTCATTGAGTGAGCACGACTTTGAGCAAGTTGCTGTGATTGCCAATATCGTGGCGAGTGAACCTCACCAAGGTCGCGCATTTGAGCGTTTTACCCATCATGGGCCAGTTGCTCTATTACCAATGAGTGACAACCGTTTATCGCTGGTTTGGTGTTTAACACCAGAACAAGCACAAAAAGTGATGACGCTAAACGACAATGAATTTCTTGAGCAGCTGCAGAATGACTTTGGCTGGCGACTTGGCCGATTAGAGAAAGTCGGCAAGCGTGCGAGCTACCCTTTGATTCTTCGTCATCGACAGCAAAATATCTCTCATCGATTTGCCATTGTAGGCAATGCCGCTCAAACGCTTCACCCCATTGCGGGGCAAGGCTTTAACCTAGGTATCCGAGATGTGGCTTCCTTGGCAGAAGAGTTGTGTACCCAGTTAGATGATGTGGGTCGTTACCGTGGTCTTGTTAACTTTAGAAAGCGTAGAGAACAAGACAGAGACGCAACGATTACGTTGACTTCAAGCCTAGTTCACCTGTTCTCAAACGATTATATGACCGCTCGCATTGGGCGTAATCTTGGGTTAGCCGTAATAGATAACCTTCCACCACTTAAAGGTCCACTTTTGCGTCATACGCTTGGCCTAGTAGAAAGATAAGGTAATAAATAATGATGCAAAGTGTTGATATCGCGATTGTTGGTGGTGGCATGGTTGGCCTAGCGCTTGCTGCTGCCCTGAAAGACAGTGACTTAAGAATTGCTGTCATTGAAGGCAGAGCTCCCAGCGAAGGGCTTAGTGAGCTGCCTGACGTACGTGTATCCGCGTTGAGTCGTTCTAGTGAAGTGATTCTTCGTAACCTAGGCGCATGGCAAGGTATCGAACAAAGACGCGCTGCACCTTATCAAGCGATGGAAGTGTGGGAGCAAGACAGCTTTGCTCGTATTGAGTTTGACTCGACACGCTTGGCTCAGCCTAATCTTGGTCATATCGTTGAAAACCGCGTGATTCAACTAGCACTGCTTGATCAGGTTAAGAAGCAAGACAATGTCAGCCTGTATATGCCTGCAACGTGTAAAACGATGGCGATTGGTGAAAGTGAAGCTTGGTTAACATTGGACAATGGTCAAGCACTGACAGCTAAGTTAGTTGTGGGAGCTGACGGCGCAAACTCTTGGGTTCGTAAGCAGCAAGATATCCCATTAACACATTGGGATTACGGACACAGTGCGATTGTCGCGAACATCAAAACCACAGAGCCGCACCACAGCGTTGCTCGTCAAATATTCACGCCTCAAGGCCCATTGGCATTCCTACCAATGCAACCAAGCGACATGAGCTCGATTGTTTGGTCTACCGAACCAAACCGTGCCGAGAAGCTGGTATCCATGTCGGATGCTGATTTTAATAAGCAGCTAACGGCAGAGTTCGACTCAAAGCTTGGATTATGCGAAGTGGTTGGTGATCGTTTTGCCTTCCCACTGCGCATGCGTTATGCACGTGACTTTGCGGTAGAGCGTGTGGCTTTGGTTGGTGATGCTGCTCATACCATTCACCCATTAGCAGGGCAGGGCGTGAACCTT
Source organism: Vibrio sp. OPT18 (assembly GCF_015163615.1). NCBI lineage: Bacteria > Pseudomonadati > Pseudomonadota > Gammaproteobacteria > Vibrionales > Vibrionaceae > Vibrio > Vibrio sp. OPT18. The sequence goes on along the minus strand of NZ_JADDYK010000060.1, from coordinate 396,515 downwards.
GGCCTATTAGACGCAGCAAGCTTAGCGCAAGAGCTGTTAAAGCTATGGTCTGCGGGTGAGGATATTGGCACCAAGCGTAATCTTCGCGGCTACGAGCGCTGGAGAAAAGCAGAGGCGGCGAAAATGATTGCTTCAATGCAGGGCTTTAAAGATCTGTTTGAAGGCGATAACCCAGCTAAGAAGCTGATTCGTGGTATCGGTATGAAGCTAGCGGGCCAATTACCGGGTGCGAAAGATGAGATCATGAAGCGCGCACTGGGTTTGTCTGGCAATCTTCCTGACTTAGCTAAGCGTCCAGTGACTCATCGATAGTGACATAGTGTTCTGGTGATTTATCGAATCATCATTGATACGAAAATTGGTACGAAAAAAGGGTTGGCATAAAGCCAACCCTTTTTGTTTTTAATTCTGCAGATAATCAGGTCATGCGTACGCGCAGCGCAGTTTCATGATTTCACTATTTATTTCTTTCACTGTTTGAAAGTGACGCTTTTCTGCTCGGTCTGGTAGCACTAGCTTACCGTTATCAAACTCAAATTTTCCTACGCCGTAAATGTAGATTCGTCCTTTGAAAAGTCGACTTACATGTTTAGCAATCATACTCGGTGTATAGCGCTTAAACAGTCTCATTCTTAATTATCCTTATATTTACCTAGCCTGCATATTATAGAAAAACTCCGAGATAATAATTGTGATAAGCATGGAGTAATATGCAGTAGCGTTGACGTTAATTAGATATTTGTGCTGTTCTAAGCACTTTTTGCAGTAAATATCTATTTTTACGTGAGCTCCTCCCCAAAATAATACTGAGTAGTGAACTGCCGTGAACTTTCCTGTTCGGTATTAAGCAGTGATAATGTTACAAGTATAAGAATAGGCGGGATTTTTTTGTTTGTGTAATCAAATTGTAAATTTCGGACAAAAAAAAGCCCGTCTAAAACGGGCGAATAGTCACAGATGCATTACACAAAAGTGGATACTGATGTTACTCAGTGGATTCACTTGCACTGATTTGCTTAATAGCTAGTCAGTAAATTTACAATAACGCAAATTTAACTTTGTGACTACTTATGCTTTTATTTTGAGTAACTATTTATTAATGGTGTGTTCTTCTTATGACGAAGTTCACACTAAAAATGTACTCAATGAAATATTCAAATGAAGTTTGCGAAGCATGTTCTGTTCGAAACGATCATCGACTGATGTCCGCGACGGTCGGTGCACATAGCGCCATAAGATCATTGAGATCCAACGCAACGCCAGCCATTCGATCACCCGAGCTAATGGTCACGGTCGAGTTGTTCTGAATGGAAGGATCAAAAATGATCGGCATGTGTCTCTTGAGAGCGAGCGGGCCAACACAACCCACTTTAAAACCGGTGATCGCTTCAACATCAGCGAGAGACACGCAGGTCATTCGACGGCAATTCAGTACCGAGCGTACTTTCTTGGGATCGACAGAGCGGTCACCAGCAGTACAGGCTAACGCATACTGGTTGCCCATATCCTTAAGCAGGATGCACTTCACCATTTGAGAGGCGTCGATGCCTCGCTCTTGTGCGGTTTCTTCAATGCTGGTGGTTGGCTTGCTTTGCATCAGCAGGCGATAATTCACCTGCTGTTGATCCAGCCATTGTGTAATCAGCGTTTCCACGTGGTTACTCGTCGTCAAGGCTGTACGGCAATGGCAGGATATTCCATGTTTGATCGGGCTGCGCGGTCAGTCGAAGCTGAACATCGTCATCAAGGTTGTTTGGCAGTACCATCAAACCCATCGCTTGGTTATCAGCAAATTGATAGACGTTTAATAGTCGGCCTGCGCCACGCCAGTTTTCACCCACGCTGCGCTCTAGTTCAATAGGGTTCTCTAGAGACAATACTTCTGCTGTCGTTCCTGAAACAATACGCATCTCACGCTTGTTCATGCCACGATACTTGGCACGAGCTACCGTTTCTTGACCTGTGTAACAGCCTTTTGAAAAGCTGATACCACCAATCGCTTGCAGGTTAAGTGCTTGAGGGATGTGCTCGTTTTGTTCTTCTTTCGATAGGTTAGGCTGAGCATCAAGAATTTCATGATATTGCCAAAGTGCTTCTGATACTTTTTCTGCTGAGCTACTTGATACTAAGGTTGCAGCAACATCTTCCGTAATAAGCAACGCCCAACGATTGCCAGAGACTTTAACCGCTGTGCCACCAGAGATAGCACGCACGTTACCTTGGCTTTCTGAAATTGAATCAATGTATTGATCCGCAGACGCGCCCATCACACCGATAACAACATCTGTCGTTTGCTCGATATCAACCTTAGAGAACACTGCGTATTTTTTGATTTCGACCAGTTCTACTTCAATCGCAGATTTAGGCTGCATGAGTGCGTAACCGCCATTGTGATGGAACAGGCGGAAGATACTCCATACCTTTCCTTTTGCATCACAGTGCGCGCCTAACGTCGATTCATCATTAGGAAGAGTGACGACATCGCACGTTACTTGACCCTGTAGGTACGACTTTTTGTCATCGCCTATCATGGTGATTGCGCTCCAGTCTGACACGTGTGTCATCATCAGTTCTGGAAGCGATTCATTTTGCGTATGAGCGAGTGGCTGAAATGTGTTTTTCCAATCCATTTTATCTTTCCTAAGAATTTTATTTGGCTCTATGTTAATCCGGTTCTGTTTCTTTGTCAGCCTAGGTTTTTTTGTGAGCTTAGATAGGGACTGTGACTCACATAGTAGTTGCAGGGCGTATGACTTGTTACACTCCGAGAAAGAAAAATTATAGGTGAGGATAGCCAATGTACACTGCAGAGCAGAAAGCACGAATTAAATGGGGTTGCCGTCGCGGCATGTTAGAACTTGATGTAGTCATCATGCCATTTTTCGAAGAGTGTTTTGATTCATTGCAAGAGCAGGAACAGCGCGAGTTTGTTTCTCTATTAGAGTGTGATGACCCAGATTTGTTTACTTGGGTAATGGGACACGGACGCAGTGAAAACCTAGGCCATGCATCAATGGTTGATAAAATTGTCGCACACAACCTCAGCAAGGTTCGTTAAGCTTCAGCTTAACCCTTCGTATTCCGCATTATTTGCAAAAGGCACTATTTTTGGGTGCCTTTTGTTTTTCATCGTCCTGTCTTCTATCCCACTTGCCGCCAGCCTTTATTGCTTAGCTTTAATGATCCGTTTGTTCAAAAGCAACCATGTGATTCTAAATAGTGCCTATGGGCGTTTTGATTACAGAGAGGATGGTGATATTCGACTCAATGACCGAACTTACCGACTCAAGTTCGTTGATAGAATCTGGGCGCAGTTCTTCGTTAAATTACAGTTTGAATGTGGGTATTCGGTACTGCTTTGGCGAGACAGCTGTTGCGAGCGCGAATATCGTCATTTTCTGGCGAACTTACAACGAACACGCTAGATAAAAGAAAGCGTTAGACAAAAGAAAAGGGAGCTCTCGGCTCCCTTTCGTTCAATCATTTTCCGCTGACGGCTAATTCGCTAAGAACGTTTAATCAATTATTATGATTGGCGTTTCTCTGGCGTCAGAATCGTTGGGCCACTGTCTTCAGCAAGTTCAGGGTAATCCAACGTGTAGTGTAGGCCGCGGCTCTCTTTGCGCTGCATTGCACAGCGAACCATTAGCTCTGCCACTTGTAGCAAATTACGCAGTTCTAATAGGTTATTCGAAACCTTGAAGTAGCTGTAGTACTCATGAGTTTCTTGTTGCAGCATCTGAATACGGCGTAATGCACGCTCTAGTCGTTTATCCGTTCGAACAATGCCCATGTAATCCCACATGAACAAGCGCAGTTCGTGCCAGTTGTGTTGAATGATAACTTCTTCATCACTGTTGGTGACTTGGCTTTCATCCCATGCAGGAAGTTCAGCACACAATTGAGATTGGTCGATGTTTTCAACGATATCTTTTGCTGCCGCCCATGCGTAAACCACACACTCAAGCAGTGAGTTAGAAGCCATACGGTTTGCACCGTGTAAGCCGGTGTAGCTCACTTCGCCAATCGCATACAAGTTCGTTAGGTCGGTTTGACCTTGCTTATTCACCATGACACCACCACACGTGTAATGAGCGGCTGGTACGATAGGGATCGGCTCTTTGGTCATATCGATGCCCAAGTCCATCAAGCGGGTATGGATCATCGGGAAGTGCGCTGTGATGAATTCTTCAGGCTTGTGGCTGATATCAACATACATGCAGTCGGCACCCAAGCGCTTCATTTCGAAGTCAATTGCGCGAGCAACCACATCACGTGGCGCCAGCTCACCGCGCTCGTCGAAGTCTTTCATAAAGCGAGAACCATCTGGACGACGCAGGTAGGCACCTTCACCACGCAGTGCTTCCGTTAGTAGGAAGTTACGCGCTTCTGGGTGGAATAAACAAGTTGGGTGGAACTGGTTGAACTCAAGGTTTGCCACACGACAACCCGCACGCCAAGCGATAGCAATACCATCACCTGAAGAAACATCTGGGTTAGAGGTGTATTGGTAAACCTTTGAAGCGCCGCCTGTTGCTAATACAACAAATTTAGCGCGCACGGTTTCAACGTGTTCTTGGTTACGGTTCCAAATGTAGGCGCCGATCACCTTGTCTTTTGAACCACCAATCTTATCTTCAGTGATCAAATCCAGCGCATTGTGGCGCTCGAAGATCTCGATATTTGGGTGGTTGTTGACGTTATCTTGTAGTGAGGTTTGCATCGCCATGCCAGTTGCATCGGCAGCGTGCAGAATTCTGCGATGACTGTGGCCACCCTCACGAGTGAGGTGATATTTTGGTTGGCCTTCTGTGCTGTTCTCATCTTTATCAAATGGAACACCACCATCAATCAGCCATTGCACACACTCTTTCGCATTTTCGGCAATGAATTGAACTGTATCTTCTTCGCATAACCCAGCCCCAGCTATTTGAGTGTCCTCTACATGAGACTCAATACTGTCCGACTCATCGAACACCGCGGCGATACCACCTTGTGCGTAATACGTCGATCCTTCGCTGCGTGGTCCTTTGCTTAATACAATTACTTTTGCATGTTCTGCTACGCGTAAGGCTAATGACAAGCCTGCCGCACCACTTCCTACCACTAATACATCACACTGATGTTCACGGTTTGCGTTCATAAAACTTATTAAATCCCGGGCTATAGTCGAGTTGTCCACTCTCAATTGACTTTGTCTTGTTTTAGGAGTTTGGGTAAGACTGTTATAATCTCTCCAGAGTCATCCTTAAACGCTATGCAAAATCAATATATAGACAGCTATCTAGAAATATTTAATTGCTCAATACCATTGCTTTTGCTCAAGTTTCCCCAAATTGATAGGGATAGCTATTTTTATTACATCACATTGTGAAACAATAATGGCAAATAATTTTAAGAAAGTTGGAACTTTCGGTATTTGGCTTAGTCACAATAGTGCTCTTGTAGACGGTGGTGTCAATACTACATTTCGCATAATTAGTACCCATATCTGTGAAGGTGAGGGTTATAACAATAGGAGTACCCGCTCGAATGAACGAGCAGCTAACCGATCAAGTGTTGATTGAGCGAGTTCAGAGTGGAGATAAGCAGGCATTTAACTTACTAGTGGTTAAGTATCAAAACAAAGTTTGTAATCTTATCTCTCGATACGTGAATAATTCCGGTGATGTACCTGATGTAGCACAAGAAGCTTTTATTAAAGCTTACCGCGCGATACCTAACTTTCGTGGCGAGAGTGCCTTCTATACATGGTTGTACCGAATTGCCGTGAACACCGCTAAAAATCATATCGTTGCTCAAAGCCGTAGGCCGCCAGCAACAGATGTAGATGCAGAAGATGCAGAATATTACGAAACAGGCAGCGCGTTAAAAGAAATATCGAACCCTGAGAACTTAACGCTGTCAAAAGAATTGAAACAAGTCGTTTTTGGAGCGATTGAAGCGCTACCAGAAGACCTAAAAACTGCAATGACGTTGCGAGAGCTCGAAGGTTTGAGCTACGAAGAGATTGCAGAAGTAATGGATTGCCCTGTAGGAACCGTACGTTCGCGTATTTTCCGAGCTCGTGAAGCGGTGGAAAAGAAAATCAAACCTCTTTTGCAACGCTAGAACTTGTAATAATTATGGTGAAAATAATGGCTGATAAAGAAAAGCTTTCGGCACTCATGGATGGTGAAACGATCGATAAAGCTCTCATTGTAGATCTCGAATCCGATCAAGAAAGCATGGATACCTGGCAGAGTTACCATTTAATTGGTGATGTTATGCGTGGGGATGCGCCAGAAACTCCAGAGTGGAACATTGCTAATAGTGTAGCGGCAGCGCTTGAGAACGAGCCTGCACATGGTTCAATGTCGAACCTGCACCAAGTTAATGTTGAACCTACTGTTGCTCCAATTGAAGAGCAGCCTAAACCTCAGCAAGCGAAGCGTCAGCTTCCGGCGTGGTTACAACAGTTTGGACAAGTTGCCGTGGCAGCGTGTGTTTCATTAGCCGTTGTATTAGGTGTGCAACAATATGGTGGCAGCGACCCTGCAGCACCAGAGCAGTTGCCTGTACTCCAGACGATTCCATTTGCGGGTTCTGCGGAACCAGTAAGCTTAACGCGTGACTCTGTTGAGAAACCAGCATCTGAAGCTAACTTGCAAGAGCAGCGCAAACGCGTTCATGCAATGTTAGAAGATTATGAGCTGCAGCTAAGATTAAACAGTGATGCATCGCCAATGCAAGATGCACATCTAGAATCGGACATTGAATGAAGAAAATCCTGGTCAGTGCACTGACACTGTTCAGCTTGATGTCTCCAACAGCCTTTGCAGAGGAAACCACTGCAAAGGCCTTGTTGCATCAAATGAACGAGGCCAGTCAGCATCTAAATTACGAACTCTCCTACATTTTGATAAAGAAGAGCAGTATTGAGCCTCTTGTTTATCGCCATGCGGTTAACGACGACCAACAACTTGCACATCTTGTTTATCTAAGCGGCCCTGTTCGTGAAGTCATTCGACGTGGCAATGAAGTTAGCTACATCGAACCGGGTACAGAGCCATTTACGATTCAGTCTGGCAGCATGGTTGCACCTGTTATTCCGATGATTAATCGAGATATCGAATCTCTGAATCAGTACTACGACTTTGTGAAAGTTGGGCGCTCTCGTGAAGCAGGTAGCACAACTCAAGTGCTGCGTGTCGTGCCGAAAGATGGCCTTCGCTACTCTTACGTGGTTTGGGTCGACGAAAAAACGAGTCTTCCCTTGCGTGCCGACCTTTTGGATCGTGATGGCGAAGTGCTTGAACAGTACCGCACTATCTCTTACGTGGTGAACGATAAGATTGCTGAGGCAATGGGTGGCTTGAACCAAGCTCAATTGCCGAAAGTTTTATCATTGCCTGAAGGCTTAGTGAGCGAAACTAACTGGCAAGCCTCGTGGATTCCTGAAGGGTTTAAGTCAAAAGAGCTTAGCCGCTATCAAATGGCTGCAACCGATAAAATGGTTGAAAGTCAGCTTTTCAGTGATGGACTGTTTAGCTTTTCGGTTTATATCGCTGAAAAAGACGAGCATTCATTGAAAGGGCAGCTAGTACGTCAAGGGCGTAGAACCTTGCACAGCTTAGTGATTGGCGATAAAGAGATCTCTGTGGTTGGTGACATTCCGCCGGCAACTGCAAAACGTATTGCTCAGTCAGTTACATTTAATAAATCGGTACAAGCGCAATGATGACCGCGCTGGCGACCGTTAGCTCGGTTGAACAAAAAGGTAAGCAATACTTTGTTCAATTGAGCTGCGAACAACAAACCAGTTGTAGCAGCTGTTCTTCTCAAAAAAGCTGCGGCACGGGTATTGTGACCAAGGCTGTTGGCAATAAATCTTTGTTTTGGCAGCTTAAAACCAAGAGCTTAGTCAAAGCCGGACAAATCGTAGAAATTGGCTTTCCAGAAAAAAGCCTACTTCAATCGGCAGCCATTGTTTATCTCATCCCACTTTTCATGTTGATGATTGGTGCTGGTTTTGGACAACTCTTGTTACAACCCTTACTCCAAGGGGGCGAGGGCATTGTTATCTTAAGTGCAGCACTGTTTACTGCTGGTGGGATTGCCTTAGCGAAGCGGTTAGCCAAACCTATGGAAGACAAATCCAAGCAAGAAGTCGTCTTGATTCGAATCCTAGGTGAGTCTCTCGTCTAATTTATGATGCTTCTTGCCCTTAAATTGGGTAGAATCTGCCAACTTGATTGAAATGCCGCCACCAATGCTGACTGTAGATTGGACGCGTCGCGGCTTTCTTATTATCCCTATTCAAAGAGTTTAGTCACACCAAGCCTATGAAGCACATTCGTAATTTTTCGATTATCGCCCACATCGACCACGGTAAGTCGACCCTTTCTGACCGCTTAATCCAAGTTTGTGGAGGATTAAGTGAACGTGAGATGGCAGCTCAAGTCCTCGATTCTATGGATATAGAACGCGAGCGTGGTATTACAATTAAAGCGCAGAGTGTGACTTTAGATTACAAAGCTAAAGATGGTGAAACTTACCAACTTAACTTTATCGACACTCCTGGACACGTAGACTTCTCTTACGAAGTATCTCGTTCTCTAGCGGCTTGTGAAGGCGCACTACTTGTAGTGGATGCTGGCCAAGGTGTTGAAGCACAAACTCTAGCAAACTGTTACACAGCAATCGAAATGGAACTGGAAGTAGTGCCAATCTTGAACAAGATTGACCTACCAGCTGCTGAACCAGAGCGCGTTGCTGAAGAGATCGAAGAGATCGTTGGCATCGATGCGATGGAAGCGACTCGCTGTTCTGCGAAAACAGGTTTAGGCGTTGATGATGTTCTAGAAAACATCGTAACGGCTATCCCACCACCGGAAGGTGATCCTGAAGCGCCTCTTCAAGCGTTGATCATTGACTCTTGGTTCGATAACTACCTTGGCGTAGTTTCTTTGGTTCGTATCAAGAACGGTACACTGAAGAAGAACGACAAGATTCGAGTAATGTCGACAGACCAAATTTGGGGTGTTGACCGTCTAGGTATCTTCACACCTAAGCAAATCGACACCACTGAGCTAAATACTGGCGAAGTAGGTTGGGTTGTTTGTGGTATTAAAGACATCCTAGGTGCACCAGTTGGTGATACGTTGACGCTTGCAAAAGGCGGCAGCACTGAACGTCTACCTGGTTTCCAAAAAGTGAAGCCTCAGGTATACGCAGGTCTATTCCCTGTATCATCTGATGATTACGAAAACTTCCGTGACGCGTTAGGCAAACTAAGCCTGAACGATGCATCACTGTTCTTCGAACCGGAAAGTTCAGCAGCACTTGGTTTTGGTTTCCGTTGTGGCTTCTTAGGAATGCTTCACATGGAGATCATCCAAGAGCGTCTAGAGCGTGAGTACGACCTAGACCTAATCACAACTGCTCCAACAGTAGTGTATGAAGTTGTAAAAACAGATAAAACAGTTCTGTACGTTGATAGCCCGGCTAAACTGCCAGCGGTTAATGACCTAGAAGAAATTCGTGAGCCAATTGCACGCTGTAATATCCTGGTACCTTCGGATTACCTAGGTAACGTAATCACACTGTGTGTTGAGAAGCGTGGCGTACAAGTCGACATGGTTTACCACGGTAACCAAGTTGCTGTAACGTACGACCTTCCTATGGCAGAAGTTGTTCTAGACTTCTTTGACCGTCTGAAGTCAACGTCTCGCGGCTATGCATCATTGGATTACAACTTCCAACGTTACGAGCCATCAAACATGGTACGTGTAGACGTATTGCTGAATGGCGAAACGGTTGATGCACTAGCGATCATTACGCACAAAGATATTGCTCAGTCTCGTGGTCGTCTACTGGTAGAGAAGATGAAAGAATTCATCCCTCGTCAGATGTTCGATATCGCGATTCAAGCAGCGATTGGTAACCACATCATTGCTCGTTCTACAGTGAAACAACTGCGTAAGAACGTAATCGCAAAATGTTACGGTGGTGATATCAGTCGTAAGAAGAAACTTCTTAAGAAACAAAAAGAAGGTAAGAAGCGTATGAAGCAGATCGGTAACGTTGAACTGCCTCAAGAAGCATTCTTAGCAATTCTTCATGTTGGTAAAGACTAGGTATCAATCGCACTAACTATCTGCTGAACATTACTGGTTAAAATCGTTTATTTCTTTGTTGCAAAGATTGCAATTAGGCCCACTAGTCACTGCACTTTGCGCCTCGAACTAAACGATTTTTCCTGCGTAATCTCCCCAGCATTTAGTCAGCATGATTGATACAGATTAGAAATATTAAGCAGAGTGAAAGGGTTATACTCTTTCACTTTCGTTATTTTTAAAGAAATGAAATTTAAGGGATATCAATGGCTAATACATTTTCGCTTATCTTAGTGATCGTAACTCTAGTGACCGGCATTGTATGGGCGTTGGAAAAGTTTGTGTGGGCGAAGAAGCGCCAGCAAAAACTTGCTGACGTTGAAGCACAATCGAATGGCCTAGACGCTGAAACCAGCGCAAAAGTTACGGCTCAGCCTTGGTGGGTTGAGAACAGTGTGTCCATTTTCCCGGTAATTGCATTTGTTTTGGTTCTGCGTTCATTTATTTATGAACCGTTTCAAATCCCTTCTGGCTCGATGATGCCAACCCTTTTGGTTGGTGATTTCATCTTGGTAGAGAAGTACGCGTACGGTCTAAAAGACCCAGTATGGCGCACTCAATTGGTAGAAACAGGCAAGCCAGAACGCGGTGATTCAATCGTATTTAAGTACCCACCTCAGCCAAACATCGACTACATTAAGCGTGTTGTTGGTATGCCTGGTGACACGATTCGCTACAGCAGTCGTAAAGAAATCTGTATTCAGGCGAAGGGTACAAGTAGCTGTGAACCAGTGAAACTAAGTAATGTTGAAGAGAGCCAATTTATTCAAGATGGTGTGCCTCTGATTCAGCTGAACGAACAGCTTGGAGACGTAGAGCACCAGATTTTAGTTAACCCATTACGCCGTGATCGTGTGCAAGCATATCAGCCTCGCAATGGTGTTAACGAATGGGTCGTTCCAGAAGGCCAGTACTTTGTGATGGGTGATAACCGTGACAACAGTGCCGATAGCCGTTACTGGGGCTTTGTCCCTGAAGCAAACCTTGTTGGTAAGGCCGTTGCTATTTGGATCAGCTTCGAGTTTGAACGCGGTTCAGACAGTGTACTTCCAACATGGATTCCTACTGGTGTGCGTTTTAATCGCATCGGTGGGATTCATTAATCGATCACATAACACATCGAGAGAGCATGAATTCTCCAATTGATAAACTAGAGAGAAAGATTGGCTATCAGTTTAATGATGCCGATCTTATCCACTTGGCGCTGACTCACCGCAGCGCCGCAGGTAAACATAACGAACGTCTTGAGTTTCTGGGCGATTCAATTTTAAGTTTTGTTATCGCTGATGATCTTTACCACCGTTTTCCTAAGGTAAACGAAGGTGATATGAGCCGCATGCGCGCAACATTAGTACGTGGTCATACATTGGCAGAACTAGGTCGTGAATTCGAACTAGGAGATTACTTAAAATTAGGTCCAGGTGAGTTGAAGAGTGGCGGTTTCCGTCGTGATTCTATTCTAGCGGATGCGGTTGAAGCGATCATCGGCGCTGTCTATTTAGATAGTGATACCGAGACGGTTCGCGGCATTATTTTAAGCTGGTACCAATCTCGCCTAGATGCTATTCAGCCTGGAGTATCTCAAAAAGATCCGAAAACTCGCCTACAAGAGTTTTTGCAAGGTCGAAGAAATCCTCTACCTGTCTACACAGTGACTAATATTAAAGGTGAAGCACACAACCAAGAGTTTACGGTTGAGTGTGAAGTGGCAGGTGTGGATAAACCTGTTATCGGTAAAGGCACTAGCCGCCGCAAGGCAGAACAAGCGGCTGCTGAAACAGCATTAGAGCAATTAAGCAATGTCTGATAACAACCAAGATTTCGATATCGATGCATTCTTTTCATCTGATAGCAAAAAAACAGGCCTACCGGAAAACCAACACTGTGGCTTCATCGCTATTGTCGGTCGCCCAAACGTAGGTAAGTCGACGCTTCTGAACCATATTCTGGGTCAGAAGATTTCTATTACATCACGTAAACCACAGACGACACGTCACCGTATTATGGGTGTTGAAACTGAGGGTGATTACCAAGCGATCTTTGTTGATACTCCTGGACTTCATATTGAAGAAAAGCGTGCCATCAACCGCTTGATGAACCGTGCGGCGAACAGCTCACTGAGTGATGTAAACCTAGTATTCTTCCTTGTCGATGGTACTCACTGGACTGACGACGATGAGATGGTTCTGAACAAACTTAAGAAGACTGACTTCCCAGTTGTACTTTGCATCAACAAAGTAGATAACGTTCAAGACCGTACTAACGTGATGCAGCACATGATGGAAGTCTCTAAGAAGATGGATTTCATTGACGTTGTGCCAATCTCAGCGAAGCAAGGTAAAAACATTGATGTACTGCGTAAGCACGTACGTGAACATTTACCTAAAGCGACACACCACTTCCCTGAAGAATACGTGACTGATCGCTCGCAACGTTTTATGGCCTCTGAAATTATCCGTGAAAAGCTGATGCGCTTTACGGGTGATGAGCTACCTTACTCGGTAACGGTTGAAATCGAACGTTTCGATTACAACCCAGATAACGATGGCTTCCACATCAATGCACTGATTCTTGTTGAGCGTACAGGTCAGAAGAAAATGGTGATTGGTAAAGCGGGCGAGAAGATCAAAACGATTGGTCGTGAAGCGCGTATCGATATGGAAGAGCTATTCGGCCGTAAGGTTTACCTAGAGACTTGGGTCAAGGTTAAATCTGGCTGGGCTGATGATGAGCGTGCACTTCGCTCGTTAGGCTACATCGACGATCTATAATATATTGAACGTCACTTTCTGAGATTAAGAAAGTTGAACTGAAGATAAATCCAAGAGAGAGTGCGAACTCTCTCTTTTTGTATCTGTAATAAGGGTAAGTGATTGAGCGAAGGGTTACAGCGATGCTTTGTGTTGCACCGTCGACCATACAGTGAGTCGAGCCTGATCTTGGACGTCTTCAGCGAAGAGTTCGGTCGGGTGACGTTGATGTCTAAAGGCGCTCGCAGCAAGCGTTCCAACTTGAAAGGTGCATTACAACCTTTTACGCCGCTACTGCTTAAGTGGTCTGGTAATGGGTCGATGAAAACCTTACGCCAAGCTGAACCCATCAGCTTGGGGCTTCCTCTCGCCGGTATTAATCTGTATTCAGGCATGTACGTAAACGAGCTTATCGGTCGCGTATTGATGGCGGAAGTACCGATGCCTGCACTTTTTCACGACTATCTTCATGCTTTAACAGAGCTGGCGCATAATGATAATCCTGAGCCAGCACTGCGTCGCTTTGAGCTGGCTCTATTATCCGCTATGGGTTATGGCGTCGACTTTTTACACTGCGCGGGCACTGGCGAAGCGATCGATCCGAGCATGACTTATCGCTATCGAGAGCAGAAAGGTTTCATCGCTTCGGTGCGTCGAGACAACCTGACTTTTATGGGCGATGAACTTATCGCAATCAGTGAACGTAGGTTTATCACTAAAGAGCAGTTAAAAGCGGCAAAACGCTTTACACGCATAGCCTTAAAGCCGTATCTTGGCGGCAAACCATTAAAAAGTAGAGAGCTATTTATGCCAACAATAGCCCTCTCTAGAGCACGGAGTATTGGAAAATGAGCTCAATCCTTTTAGGCGTTAATATCGACCATATTGCAACACTACGTAATGCACGTGGTACTAAATACCCAGATCCAGTACACGCAGCTGAAATTGCTGAACGTGCGGGTGCTGACGGCATTACTGTTCACCTGCGTGAAGACCGTCGTCATATCGTTGACCGCGATGTACGTATTCTGGCTGAAACACTTCAAACTCGTATGAATTTGGAGATGGCAGTAACGGATGAGATGGTTCAAATTGCCCTCGATACTAATCCTGAGTTTGTTTGTCTGGTTCCAGAGAAGCGTGAAGAGCTGACCACTGAAGGTGGCTTAGACGTGGTTGGTCAACTTGAAAAGATCAAAGCTGCGACGGAAAAACTGTCTGCTGCTGGCATTAAGGTGTCTCTGTTTATCGATGCTGACCGTGAGCAAATCGACGCAGCAAAAGCGTGTGGCGCACCGTTCATTGAACTGCACACTGGCCATTACGCGGATGCTAAAACAGAAGAAGACCAACAAGATGAGCTGAAAAAGATTGCTGCAGGCGCAAGCTACGCGGACGATCTTGGTATCACTGTCAATGCGGGTCATGGTCTGACTTACCACAACGTAGCCCCAATTGCGGCTCTTCCTGAGATCTACGAGCTGAACATCGGTCACTCGATCATGGGACGTGCAGTGTTTGATGGTTTGAACAAAGCCGTTGCAGACATGAAAGCCGTGATGGAAACAGCACGCAACAACGCTTAGTTTTCTAAACCGTAAGCGTTAAGTCGTAAGCGACGAATTAGTAGAATTAATAGATAGAAGTTTAGTAGTAGGGTAAGCATGGCTGTTGTTGGATTAGGTACAGATATCGCGGAAATTGAACGTGTTGAAAAGGCATTGTTACGAAGTGGTGACGCTTTTGCTCAGCGTATTTTGACCGATTCTGAATTTGAAGTATTCCAGCAACTCAAGCAAAAAGGGCGTTACCTTGCAAAACGTTTTGCTGCCAAAGAAGCGGCATCTAAGGCGTTGGGCACGGGGATCGCGCTGGGTGTGACCTTCCACGACTTTGAGATTTCAAACGATGAGCATGGCAAGCCACTTCTGCGCTTGCATAAAAAAGCGCGTGAAATCGCAGAGGCGAATGGCACAACATCGATTCATTTGACTATCTCGGATGAGCGCCACTATGCAGTGGCAACGGTGTTACTCGAATCGTAAACAGATATCGCTACTTTATATCTAGTGCTCTAGGCACTAGACAGAAAAAAGCAGAGCTCATGAGCTCTGCTTTTTTATTGGCGGGTAAACCGTCGAATGAATACTGGTGAGTAACAAGTGCCCGCTAGGTCTTCGCCGGTTTCAAGTAATGAATCGCGGTTGCTTGAACCTTATCTAATTCATCCTGAAGCTCGAAAAGCTCCGGTTCAATGTCTTCAACAGAAGTGCCAGAACGCAGCTCTTTCTCTATCGTCGCACAGACCGATTTTAGTCTTGGTACGCCACTGTACGAGCTGCTGCCATGCATCTTGTGGATGATGTGTATCAGCTCTTCAACGGGGTAGTCACTGTCTTCTATCGCTTTGTCTGCTGCTTCATAAACCTCTGGAATAAAGTCTACGAGCATTTGCAGCATATCGCGTGCGAGGTCTTCTTTATTGGCGGCCTGCTTCATCGCAGCTTGCCAATCAATGATGATGTTTGTGTGTACGCTGGCTTCAGTTTCTGACACCGGACCGTTGTCGACTTCAGCAGAGACCGCTGGGTGGTCCGGATCTATTTTTTCGATGTGCTCAACCTCAGAGGTCGAGCTCCAATGAATCAGAACCTGCTGTAAAACATGCTCTTCAATAGGTTTGGTTAGGTAGTCATCCATGCCCGCTTCAAGCAGTCGGTCTCGTTCGCCAATCATTGCATGTGCGGTCACGGCAATTACAGGTGTATGCGCATTGTTCGCCAGTTTTTTGATGTTCTGACAAGCGGTCACACCGTCCATTTGTGGCATTTGAATATCCATGAATACGATATCAAATGGCGTCTCTGTCGCTTTGTCTATCGCCTGCTGACCACTGGTACAACTGATGACGGTTTCTACACGCTCTTTGAGCAGTGCGGTGATCAGCTTAAGGTTGGCTGGGTTATCGTCGACCGCTAATACCGTAAGCGGAAGCTTCTCTTCTGAATGTGTTTCAATCGCTGGTGCAATCAAGGTTGGTGCCTGATTCGATACCAGAGTTTGCAGCAACTTCTTACGAGAAAGAGGCTTAGTGATGCACTGAACATCGACCTCTTTCATTAGTTGCTCACCCAACGCTAGCTCGGTACTTGGTGTACCAATAATCACGTTTTGAGCAATCTTCTTCGCACCGATCGCCCAACCACTCACAGTATCAAATTGATACTCTTGGTTAGCGGCGAGGTTCAGCAGAACGTAGTCATAGGAGGTGGTCTCGTCTGGCATCACCGAACGATACGTTACCACTAAGCCTTCTTGGGTTAGGATTTGCTGAGTAATCGATGCCGCTTGCATGTTTGGCTCGATAAGCAGCAGTTGTTTGTCTTGCAGACACTGAGTCTCAATCAGCTCAGTCATCGGCATGTCAGTCGTTGATAGTCTCAAGGTGAACCAGAAGGTTGAGCCTTGGTGTAGACGACTGGTTAGGCTGATCTCTCCGCCCATTTGGCTGACCAGTTTTTGGGTGATAACCAGACCTAAGCCTGTACCACCATAACGACGAGAGATACTTGCATCGGCTTGGCTGAAGGCTTGGAACAGCTGAGCTTGTTGACGCTCCGAGATACCAATACCCGTATCTCGAACCATGAACTGCAGCTCGATGTTGTCTTCGCTTTGTGAGCGCAGCTCAACGCTGATATCAATGTTGCCGCGCTCGGTAAACTTGATTGAGTTACCAACAAGGTTGGTTAGGATCTGTTGAATACGCAGTGGATCACCCACCACGCCTGGCGGCACTTTAGGATCGATCTTCAGTGTCAGCTCTAGACCTTTCTCATGAGCGTTGGTTGCTTGAAGGTTTACTACCTCTTCAAGGCTGGCTTGGAACTCAAATGGAATGTTCTCTAGCGCTAATTTACCGGCTTCAAGTTTCGAGAAGTCCAAGATATCGTTGATGATGCTAAGCAGGTTATTTGCCGAACGTTCAATGGTTTGCAGGTAATCGGTTTGACTGTTCGATAGGTGAGTCTTTAGCATCTGACGAGTAAAGCCAATCACACCGTTCAATGGGGTTCTCAGTTCGTGAGACATATTCGCCAAGAACTCCGATTTAACACGAGCTGCTTCTTGAGCGCGTTTCTTCGCGATGTCTAACTCAACGTTTTGAATCTCTAGCTGTTCAAGGGTTTCACGCAAATCTGATGTGGCTTGGTCGATACTGTGCTGCATCTCGACGTGGTATTCTGAAAGCGATACCGCCATCGCGTTGATACCGTTTTTCAGCGAATCTAGCTCACCATGCATCTTGCCTTCGATACGTACATCTAGGTGACCTCGACGAATTCGGTCGACCATATTTTTCATGTGCGTGATCGGTTGAGTCACATCGTGCATTAAGCGGAACGCAAACACGCCCGATAAACCAAGCCCGAGAATCAATACCAAGAAGGCAGAGAATACTTCTTGATATTGCTGCAATCGAAGTGATGACAGATCTAACTCAATCGCAATATAGCCGATCGCTTGATTGGCTTGAGATTGACCGTTGGCTGAGTTGATGTACTGGCCTTCGGCGATGATAGGTGTCCGCAGGATCAGCGTATTATCGAGCAGGTTCGATGAGCTTAAATGCGGGATCGGTTTATCTTTCGGATAGGTTAGGCTTTCAAAATCGGGGTGGAAGTTTGAGGTTACAAACAACTCATGACGTTCATCAAACACCGCGATACTGCGCACCAGCTTAGAGTTTTTTCGATGCGCATAGCTAATAAGCTGACGAACAGACTCTCGACTTTCGAGCTTCATGCCTGATTCACTCGCAATCGCAAGTGGTTCAATGATGCTAGTACCAGTGTTAACCACCTGACCCTCAAGGTCTTGATAGCGGTTAAATGAGAAAAATGCACTCAATAGCAGCCCAATAATCAGGGTTGGAGCTAGAGTTAAGGTAATTACACGGGCTCTTAAGCCATATCTGGTCATGTTCTTTAATTACATCGAGGTCTGGATATGGGAAAATAACGCACACAATGGCGGTTAAGTGAACGGTAAGCTTAATCAAAGCCGTGACGTTCGACAATGATTCCAAGACATAATAGTGAGTCCTGGATACCAATTACTTATTAAAAGATACATTAGGCACAAGCAATGGCACGTTTTTTCCAACCAAAAAAGAAAACTCAACTCGAGACCAAGCATCAATCGGTTTTGGTTGAACGAATGGATCACAATGGCGCTGGCATCGCTTATCAAAAGAATAAACCTGTTTTCATTGATGGCGCGTTGCCCGGTGAGCAGGTGGTTATTCAACTTACTGAGAGCAAAAGTAAGTTTTCGCGAGCTAAACTCATCAAGTTATTGAAGCCGAGCGAGCAGCGTTTAAAGCCGTTTTGTAAGCACTTTAATCAGTGTGGTGGCTGTCACCTTCAACACCTTGGTTACTCTTCTCAGGTTGAGCATAAATCGCAATCTCTGACGCACCTGATGAGCCAATACCAAACGGCCAACACTGAAGTTGCACAACCTATTGTCGGTGATGAAACCGGTTATCGACGTCGCGCACGTATCAGCCTATTTGTTGATAAGAAGACACAGCAGCTTCAATTCGGTTTCCGTAAGAAGCAGAGTAAGCAGATTGAAAATATCACCGACTGTGCCGTGCTTGATCCTCGCCTCAATGTATTGCTGCCAAAACTGAAAAATTTACTGAACACTTT
Organism: Vibrio sp. OPT18; assembly: GCF_015163615.1. Lineage (NCBI taxonomy): Bacteria > Pseudomonadati > Pseudomonadota > Gammaproteobacteria > Vibrionales > Vibrionaceae > Vibrio > Vibrio sp. OPT18. The sequence continues at coordinate 377,891 of NZ_JADDYK010000060.1, read as the reverse complement.
CAACAGCCTTACGTCTTTAGGACACGTTGAATTGGTGTTGGGCGATACTGGCCCTGTTATGGTGCTACGTCACCTTAAGCCTTTGGTTGAAAAAGATGAGCAAGCGCTGATTGCGTTAGCAAAAGAAGAAGGCGCTACGCTGTACTCGATGCCTGAAACCGATAAGCTGGTCCGTCTGGTTGGTGATGCGCCTAGCTACAGTGAAACAGGTGTTACCTTACCTTTTGAACCAAATCACTTTATCCAAGTAAACCAGAAAGTGAATCAGCAGATGGTGGCTCAAGCGATTGAGTGGCTAGAGCCTCAAGCGGATGAGCGAGTGCTAGACCTGTTTTGTGGCCTAGGTAACTTCAGTTTACCTATCGCGCAACAATCGGCGTTTGTGGTTGGTGTAGAAGGCGTTGATGAAATGGTTCAGCAAGCCACATCTAATGCAGCGTTAAACCAGTTAGGCAATACGGAGTTTTACCAAGCTAACCTTGAAGAAGACTTATCTTCACAGCCTTGGGCAAAAGAGAAATTCGATAAAGTATTGCTTGACCCGGCACGTGCGGGAGCGAGTGGGATCGTTGATCAAATTTCAGCGTTAGGAGCGAAGCGTGTGGTTTATGTTTCGTGTAATCCTGCTACTCTAGCTAGAGATTCTGAGAGCTTAGAAAAACAAGGCTATCAATTAGCCAAACTGGGTATGTTGGACATGTTCCCACACACCAGTCATCTCGAATCGATGGCTCTCTTTATCAAGGCTTAGAGGCCCTTAAACAAGGCTTCAAATGAATCACAAAGGCGCAGGGAAGCCTGCGCTGATATCAATATGGTCGAACTAACTTGGAACCAGTTAGTCATATTGAATTGGGTATAAAACATAATAACTAGGAAGGCATGATGGTTGCGGTACGAAGCGCACATTTAAACCCAAGCGAACAGTTTGAGCTAGAAAGTTGGATTGCGTCACTGAATCAAGACGCAAAGACCTCGAATAAACTGATCAAAGTTTATCGTCACTGTGAAGAGCTATTAAAAGATCACGAGCAAGCATCGCTCTTGCTTTGGCGTGGCCGCGAGATGATCGAAATCTTGGTTACGCTGTCTATGGACCGTGCCACTTTAATTGCAGCGCAACTTTTCCCCGTCGTCTCAAGCGGCGTTTTTGAGCGCGAAGCGTTTGAAGAAAGCTACGGTAAAGAAACCGTAAAGTTGATCGATGGCGTTGAAGAAATGGCGGCTTTAGGCCAGTTAAACGTGACTCTTGAAGGCAGTGCTGCCTCGGGTCAAGTTGATAACGTTCGCCGCATGCTACTGGCGATGGTCGACGACTTCCGCTGCGTAGTCATCAAACTCGCTGAACGAATCTGTAACCTTATTGAGGTGAAAAAAGCGCCTGATGCTGTGCGTCGCGCGGCAGCAAAAGAGTGTTCTAACATCTACGCTCCGCTTGCTAACCGTTTAGGTATTGGTCAGCTTAAGTGGGAAATTGAAGATTACGCGTTCCGATACCAACAGCCAGACACCTACAAGCAGATTGCTAAACAGCTGTCTGAGCGTCGCATCGTACGTGAACAATACATTAAAGACTTCGTTGATGACTTAACGGCGGAAATGAACCGTTCAAGCATCAATGCAGAAGTGAGCGGTCGACCAAAACACATCTACAGTATCTGGCGTAAGATGCAGAAGAAAGGCTTGGACTTCGATGAGCTTTTTGACGTGCGTGCGGTACGTATCATCGCCGACCAGCTTCAAGACTGCTATGCCGGCCTAGGTGTGGTTCACACCAAATACAAACATTTACCAAGTGAATTTGATGACTACGTGGCGAACCCTAAGCCAAATGGTTACCAGTCGATTCACACCGTGGTTCTTGGCCCTGAGGGCAAGACCATTGAGATTCAGATCCGTACCAAGCAAATGCACGAAGACTCTGAGCTTGGTGTGGCGGCGCACTGGAAGTACAAAGAAGGTGCTTCAAGCGGACGCAGTGGTTACGACGAGAAAATCACTTGGTTGCGTAAACTTATCGATTGGCAAGAAGAGATGTCGGATTCTGGCGAGATGCTGGATGAAGTTCGTAGCCAAGTATTCGATGATCGCGTATATGCCTTTACACCGCGCGGTGATGTGGTCGATTTACCTATGGGTGCAACCCCACTGGACTTCGCTTACCACATCCACTCGATGGTTGGACACCGCTGTATCGGTGCCAAAGTAGCAGGCCGTATCGTACCGTTTACCCATAAATTATCGATGGGTGATCAGGTTGAAATCATTACTCAGAAAGAACCGAACCCATCACGTGATTGGCTAAACCCAACCACAGGTTTTGTTCATTCAGGTCGTGCTCGCGCGAAGATTAACGCTTGGTTCCGTGCACAAAGCCGAGAGAAGAACCTAGAAGCGGGTCGAGACATCCTTGAGGCGGAACTTGCGAAAGTGGGTGCAACCTTAAAAGATGCCGACCAATACGCTCTGAGACGCTTTAACGTCAACACGCCAGATGAGCTCTATGCTGGTATCGGCAGTGGCGACTTACGTATTAACCAAGTGGTTAATCACATCAATGCGTTGGTGAATAAGCCTACGGCAGAAGAAGAAGACAAGAAAGCGCTCGAGAAACTGCTTGAGTCGGAAAACAAGCCAGCACATCAGAGCCGTCCGAAAAAGGATGCTGTCGTTGTTGAAGGTGTTGATAACTTAATGACGCACCTAGCGCGTTGCTGTCAGCCAATTCCAGGTGATGTGATTAAAGGTTACATCACTCAAGGTCGTGGTATCTCAGTGCACCGCGCTGACTGTGAACAGCTAGGCGAGCTAAGTGTGCATGCGCCAGAACGTATCATTGATACTGTTTGGGGCAATGGCTTTGTCGGTTCATACATCCTAACGCTGCGTGTTGAAGCGCTAGAACGTAATGGCTTGTTGAAAGACATCACCTCACTGTTCTCGAACGAGAAGATCAGCGTGACCACAATGAAGAGCCGTATCGACTACAAGCGTCAGCTGTCGGTAATGGATTTCGATTTGGAAGTGACCAATATTGAAATTCTGAGTCGCGTGACCAGCCGAGTTGAGCAAATCAAAGATGTTATGTCAGTCAAAAGGTTGGGGTAGTCCAAAATACTATCCACGTCATTCCCTACAGTGAGGGACGAACGTGATAGGGAATCTCGTCAAGCGATTTGAGATCCCCAACTCGCTCATTCTTCGCTCTTGAGGATGACGGAAAGAATAGAAAGGTGAGTGGTTTTGGCTGCTCACCTTTTTTAGTTTTAGAAGACGTTATAAATTTAAAAATCAAAGACAGTGAATAGGAAAAAAAACAATGAATCACCCGATTGAACAACTTGAACAGATCATGACTAAGCTGCGCGATCCAGAAGGTGGCTGTCCTTGGGATTTGAAACAAAATTTTGAAACAATTGTGCCGCATACTATCGAAGAAACCTACGAGGTGGTGGACGCGATTCACAACAAAGATTGGCCGAACCTACAAGAAGAACTGGGTGACCTGCTATTTCAGGTGATTTTTTACAGCCAACTCGCCAAAGAGCAAGGGCTGTTTGAGTTCTCTGATGTGGTCGATGGCATCAATGAGAAGCTAACGCGCCGCCATCCGCATGTGTTTTCTGATACCGAGTTTGCGAGCGATGAAGAAATTAATGCCAACTGGGAAGCTGAAAAAGCCAAAGAAAAAGCTCAGGCAGGCAAAACTCAAGAAAGTATTCTAGACTCAATACCAAACTCTCTACCTGCGCTTTCACGTGCTACAAAGATTCAAAAACAGGTAGCGAAATATGGCTTTGATTGGGACTCTATTGGCCCAGTGGCTAATAAGGTTTTAGAGGAAGTTGATGAGGTGCTGGAAGAAGCACTTCAAGTGACGCCAAATGAGGATTTAGTTGAAGAAGAGTTGGGAGATTTGCTGTTTGCGACGGTCAATTTGGTGCGACATTTGGGTAAAAATCCAGAGTCTGCGCTCAATAAAGCCAATCTGAAGTTCTCACGTCGCTTTAAAGGGGTGGAACAAAAAGTTCGTCAGCAAGATAAAATTTTGACCGATTTTTCACTACAACAGCTTGATTCCATGTGGGATGAAGTCAAGGTGGCGGAGAAAAGATAACCAAAGCTTTTATCATGAATTGATTTGAAGCAAAAAATAAAAAATAGCAGTGTGATAGATTTCACGTTGTGGCGATAAGGGGCTTCTGGTATATTTTCATCCCGTCCAGAAGTAGTCCATTTCCCTCATTCAACCAATTTCAGGTTAAACATGACGACAAATTACATTTTTGTTACTGGCGGGGTTGTATCCTCTCTAGGTAAAGGTATTGCTGCAGCATCTCTTGCGGCTATTTTAGAAGCTCGTGGTCTTAAAGTGACTATGATGAAGCTTGACCCTTACATCAACGTTGATCCAGGCACTATGAGCCCGACTCAGCACGGTGAAGTGTTCGTTACGGAAGATGGCGCTGAAACAGACCTTGACCTTGGTCACTATGAGCGATTCATTCGCACCAAGATGACTAAGCGTAACAACTTCACTGCAGGTCGTGTTTACTCAGACGTACTCGCTAAAGAGCGTCGCGGTGATTACCTAGGTGCAACTATTCAGGTTATCCCACACATCACTAACTCTATCAAAGAGCGTGTGATTTCTGGCGCAGCTGGCCACGATATCGCGATCGTTGAAGTTGGTGGTACGGTTGGTGATATCGAATCTCTACCATTCATGGAAGCGATTCGTCAGCTAGCAGTAGAACTAGGCCGTGAACGCGCAATGTTCATGCACCTTACTCTAGTGCCATACCTAGCAGCTGCAGGCGAAGTGAAAACTAAGCCAACGCAACACTCTGTAAAAGAGCTACTGTCTATTGGTATTCAACCAGACATCCTAGTTTGTCGTTCAGACCGCAACATTCCTTCGAACGAGCGTAAGAAAATTGCTCTGTTCTGTAACGTGCAAGAAAATGCAGTTATTTCTATGCGCGATGTTGACTCTATCTACAAGATCCCTCAGCTTATTAAAGCTCAAGGCACTGATGAACTTGTATGTAAGCGTTTCGGCATTACCGCTCCAGAAGCAGACCTGTCTGAATGGGAACAAGTAATTTACGAAGAAGCTAACCCAACGGGTGAAGTGACGATTGGTATGGTTGGTAAGTACATTGAACTACCAGACGCATACAAATCAGTAAATGAAGCGCTAAAACACGCAGGCTTGAAAAACCGCCTAAGCGTTAATATTAAATACGTAGATTCACAAGACGTTGAATCTCGTGGCGTAGAAGTTTTAGAAGGCCTTGATGCAATCCTAGTTCCCGGTGGCTTTGGTGACCGCGGTGTTGAAGGTAAGATTCTTGCTGCTCAATACGCTCGTGAAAACAAAGTACCGTACTTAGGTATCTGTCTAGGTATGCAAGTAGCGCTTATCGAGTACGCTCGTAACGTTGCGAAAATGGAAGGGGCACACTCTTCTGAATTCTGTACTGAAACTAAGTACCCAGTTGTTGGTCTTATCACTGAGTGGACTGATGGCGAAGGTAAAGTTGAAGAGCGTACAGAAACATCTGACCTTGGCGGCACAATGCGTCTTGGTTCACAGCTTTGTCACCTAGCGAAAGGGACGAAAGCTTACGAATTATACGGTAGCGCGACGATCCATGAACGTCACCGTCACCGTTACGAAGTGAACAACAATCTTCGTCCACAAATCGAAAAAGCGGGCCTAAAAGTATCGGGTCTATCTGCGGACAAGAAACTGGTTGAAGTTATTGAGAACCCGAACCACCCATGGTTCGTTGCTGCTCAATTCCACCCAGAGTTCACTTCAACACCTCGCGATGGTCACCCATTGTTTGCAGGTTTCGTTAAAGCGGCTGGCGAGTTCCAGCGCGGCGAGTTAGAGAAGTAAAAAGGAATACAGGTAGCTGCGTAAGTTGTGCTGCTACCTTTAAATTTGACATTTATATATTCAACGAGAAGGAAACATTCAATGTCTAAGATCGTTAAAGTTCTAGGTCGTGAAATCATCGATTCACGTGGTAACCCAACTGTAGAAGCTGAAGTACACCTAGAAGGCGGTTTCGTAGGTATGGCTGCTGCTCCATCTGGCGCATCTACTGGTTCTCGCGAAGCTCTTGAGCTACGTGACGGCGACAAATCACGTTTCCTAGGTAAAGGTGTTCTTAAAGCTATTGAAGCTGTAAACGGCCCAATCGCTGAAGCTCTAGTTGGTTCTGACGCTAAAGCACAAGCTGACGTTGACCAAATCATGCTTGACCTAGACGGTACTGATAACAAGTCTAAGTTCGGCGCGAACGCTATCCTAGCTGTATCTCTAGCTAACGCAAAAGCTGCTGCTGCTGCGAAAGGCATGCCTCTATACGAGCACATCGCTGAGCTAAACGGTACTGCTGGTCAGTTCTCTATGCCTCTACCAATGATGAACATCATCAACGGTGGTGAGCACGCAGATAACAACGTTGACATCCAAGAGTTCATGATCCAACCAGTTGGCGCTAAAACTCTTAAAGAAGGTCTACGTATCGGCGCTGAAGTATTCCACAACCTAGCTAAAGTTCTTAAGTCTAAAGGCTACAGCACTGCAGTTGGTGATGAAGGTGGTTTCGCTCCTAACCTTAAGTCTAACGCTGAAGCTCTAGAAGTTATCGCAGAAGCTGTTGCAGCTGCTGGTTACGAACTAGGTAAAGACGTTACTCTTGCTATGGACTGTGCAGCATCTGAGTTCTTCGACAAAGAAGCTGGCATCTACAACATGAAGGGCGAAGGTAAAACTTTCACTTCTGAAGAGTTCAACCACTACCTAGCTGAGCTAGCGAACAACTTCCCAATCGTTTCTATCGAAGACGGTCTTGACGAGTCAGATTGGGATGGCTTCAAGCACCAAACTGAACTTCTAGGCGACAAGCTTCAAATCGTTGGTGACGACCTGTTCGTTACAAACACTAAGATTCTTGCTGAAGGTATCGAGAAAGGCGTAGCTAACTCTATCCTTATCAAGTTCAACCAAATCGGTTCTCTAACAGAGACTCTAGCTGCTATCAAGATGGCTAAAGACGCTGGCTACACTGCAGTAATCTCTCACCGTTCTGGCGAAACTGAAGATGCAACTATCGCTGATCTAGCGGTAGGTACAGCTGCAGGTCAAATCAAAACTGGTTCTATGAGCCGTTCTGACCGTGTTGCTAAGTACAACCAACTTATCCGTATCGAAGAAGCTCTAGGTTCTAAAGCTCCTTACAACGGTCTTAAAGAAGTTAAAGGTCAATAATTCACTCTGAATTATTAGCTTAAAGCTTTTGAAAACGCTCTACTTCGGTAGGGCGTTTTTTTTGCCTAAAATACGTCATTCCCTAGACTGACGAAGGAAGGCATAGGGAATCTCTTGTTTACGTTAAGCGTGATAGATTCCCAACTCAGTCGTTCCTCCTTCTTGGGAATGACGTGGTTATATGTTATTGGGCAATGTGTGTTGTTTTCTCTTTTGTAGGTATTGGTTTATCTAATACGTGACTTCCTAGGCTGACGAAGGAGGGAGTCTGGACTCTCATCACAGGTTTCGAATAACAATAATTCCCCGACTTATTGATTCCCTGACACCACATATCTCGCACCAATAAGCTCATTATGGTATATATGTGCCTTATTCTAGTTCCTTCTTTTTCAACCGGCGAAAGGTGTTATGCGAATTTTTGCTTTAGTACTGCTCATAGTGTTTGGCTGGCTACAACACACACTGTGGCTCGGTAAAAATGGTATCTCTGATTACTACGGTGTGAACAACGAAATCCAAGTTCAACAGCAAGTAAATGAAAAGCTGCATATTCGAAATGCAGAAATGTTTGCTGAAATTGACGATCTACGCCAAGGCTTAGACGCGATAGAAGAACGCGCACGTCATGAACTTGGAATGGTCAAAGAAGGCGAAACGTTTTATCGCATCATTGGCGAGGAATCCCATTAATGTCGACTCAACTTCAAAGCGTGATTGCCGTTGTACCTGCGGCGGGCGTCGGTAGCCGAATGAAGGCAGACCGCCCTAAGCAATATCTCAAGATTCACGGCAAAACAATTTTAGAGCACACCGTTGAGAAATTACTGTCTCACCCACAAGTCGCTCAAATTGTCGTTGCGATCAGCGATGATGACCCATACTACCCAGAGCTAGCTCTCAACCTGAACCCGCAAGTGATCAGAGTGTCTGGCGGAAGCGAGCGAGCAGACTCTGTACTCTCTGCGCTAAACTATATCGCTGAGCAGCAGCTTAGTGATTGGGTAATGGTTCACGATGCGGCAAGGCCTTGTGTCCAGCTAAGTGATATCGACAAGCTAATTTCCGGTGCAATGAGCCATGATGTGGGCGCTATTTTAGCGGCTCCAGTTCGTGACACGATGAAGCGCGGTGCCCAAGGGCAGATTGAGCATACCGTTGAGCGTGCCGATTTATGGCATGCACTTACGCCGCAAATGTTCAGAGCAAAGCCTCTGTGGAAGGCATTAAGTGAGGCGTTGCAACAAGGAGCTTCAATTACTGATGAAGCCTCAGCCTTTGAATGGAAAGGTTTATCGCCCGCTTTAGTGGCAGGGCGTTCAGATAATTTTAAGATTACTCAGCCTGAAGATTTAGCGCTTGCTGAGTTCTATTTAAGTCAGAATAAGGAATAATGATGATTCGTATTGGCCATGGCTTTGATGTACATAAGTTTGGTGGTGAAGGCCCGGTAATTATTGGTGGTGTAAGCATCCCTTACGAGCAAGGTCTTATTGCACACTCAGACGGTGATGTTGCCCTTCATGCGTTGTGTGACGCTCTATTAGGTGCGATTGCTGCGGGTGATATTGGTCGTCATTTCCCTGATACCGATGACGAATGGAAAGGCGCGGATAGCCGTGAACTACTGAAAGATGTTTACCGTCGAGTAAAAGAACAAGGTTACGTGATTGGTAATGCCGATATTACTATCATGGCGCAAGCTCCAAAGATGGCACCTCATATAGACTCTATGTGCCAAGCTATTGCTCAAGACCTAGAAACCAGCATTAGCAATGTGAATGTAAAAGCGACGACTACTGAGCGTTTAGGCTTTACAGGTCGCAAAGAGGGCATCGCATGTGAAGCGGTGGTCCTAATTACTAAAAGTGCGTAAGCACCAACACGAAAAGAACAGCATGTCAGATATTTTATCTTCATTGGCTTATCTAAACGGTAAACCAACTGCGAAAGCAAAACTAAAAGCAAAAGCCGAACACTTTGTCGTTAATGAAGACTTGGGTTTTGAGTTTACTGGTGAAGGCGAGCACCTAATGGTTCGTATTCGTAAAACTGGTGAAAACACGAGCTTCGTAGCAAACGAGCTGGCTAAAGCTTGCGGTGTTAAGTCGAAAGACGTGAGCTGGGCAGGTTTAAAAGACCGTCACGCGGTGACTGAGCAGTGGTTGAGTGTACACCTGCCAAAAGGTGAGCCTGACTTTTCAGCTTTCTTAGCACAGTACCCAAGCATTGAGATCTTGGCGACAGCACGACACAACAAAAAGTTACGCCCGGGTGATTTAGTTGGCAACCAATTCGAGCTGACTTTGTCTGAAGTAACAGACTGTGATGATGTCGTAAAACGTTTGGAAAAAGTCGCTCAAGTCGGCGTGCCAAATTACTTCGGTGCTCAGCGTTTTGGTAATGAAGGTAACAACTTAT